>NZ_JBFUIP010000244.1:0-5885 GCF_056401815.1 Aminobacter sp. P4_D5
GAGCGGCCGAGCGAAGTCGACGCAGTGGAAGCTAACGCAGCCCTGTTTCAGCCAGCCCTCCAAAATGGAGGAAAAATGTTTCGTTTGTTCACGTGCTCAACCAGAAAGTGGAGCAATTGAAACAAAACGGAAGGCTTTCGACCTAAAACCGAAACGCAGGGCTTGTATTCAGCGAACGGCGATCACGCCGGCGTGAAAACGATGCGGAGGCTTCTGCCTGACATCGAGGAGATGACGCATGCAAGCTGACGGCAAGAAGGCCGAGGCAGTTGAACGTGAAGCGACTGTCCTCATGCAAAGGGTGCTTGATGCCTGCCCTGTGCCGACGCGCATGTCGACCATTGCCGGGGAAACGCTCTATCGCAATCCAGCCAGCAAGGAGCTTTATGGCGACCGCTCGCACATCGGCGACTACTACGTTGATCCCGATGACCGCCAGACCCTGGTCAGCGTCCTGCTGGAAAAAGGCTGCATCGATGATTTTCGCGTGCGGCAGTACGATGCCAACGACAATGTCTTCTGGGGCTCGATCTCGGCGCGGCTGATCGATTTCCAGGGACGGTCGGTGATCGTCTCCAACGCGACTAACATCACCGATATGATCGTCGCTCAGGATCAGACCCGGCAGGCCAACGAGCGGCTGGCAGACGGTATCGAATCCCTGGCGGAGGGTTTTGCGCTCTACGACAAGGACGATCGCCTGGTTCTGGCCAACAGCCAGTACCGAAAGATGCATTCCGTCAGCGCCGACGTGCTGGTTTCGGGAGTCAATTGGTTCGACTTCCTGCGGGTGACGGCGCAACGCAACCAGTTTCCCATTTCACAGGATAGAATCGATGACTGGCTGGCCGAACGGGCTAAGGATCGGCGAGAATTCCGCCAGCAGGAGTTCCAGCATAGCGACGGGGGCTGGTTCTTCGTTTCGAATTGTCCGACCCGCGAGGGCGGCTTCGTTGTCACCCGGGTCGACATTACCGAGCGCAAGCGCGCCGAACTGGCGGCGAAGGAGGCTGACGAACTGGTGCGCCGCGTTCTCGAGGCTTGCCCGGCCAGCATCCAGATGACCCGAGCGGATGATGGGAGAGTGCTCTATCGCAGTCCGGCCTCAGAAGAGTTGCTGGGCGATGTCGAGCGCGCCTTCGACAGTTACATCAACCCGTTGCATCGGAAACAATTCGTCGAGCGCTTGTTGCGTGAGGGGGTGGTTGACGATTTCGTGACTCAGCTCAAGCGCAAGGACGGGCAACCGTGCTGGTGCTCGATCTCGGCCAAGCTGATCGAATTTCACGGCGAGCAAGTCATTGTCTCGCACACCTACGACCTTTCCGATCGTATGGAGATGCAGCAGCAACTGGAGCGTCAGCGCGAAACACTGCACCAGAACGAGAAGCTATCGGCGCTCGGCGGGTTGCTTGCCGGTGTGGCACACGAGTTGAACAACCCGCTGTCGGTGGTGCTCGGTATGTCCTTGACGCTGAAGGAAATGGCGTCGGATCCCAAGACTGTCGAACGGGCCGACAAGATCAGCAAAGCCGCGGAACGTTGCGCAAGGATCGTCAGGACCTTCCTGGCGATGGCAAGGCAGCAGCCGACAAGGACATCGAATGTTGCAATCGACGACATCGTGACGGCGGCGACGGAGGTCGCGGGCTATTCCATCAAGTCTTCCGACATCAAGCTGGTACTTCGGCTCGAGCCCAACTTGCCTGCGGTTTGGGCCGATCCCGATCAGCTCAGCCAGGTTTTGATCAATCTGCTGGTCAATGCAGAGCATGCGCTGCATGACTGGGATGGCCAAAGGCAGATTACGATCTCGACCCAACTCCAACCGGAGAGCGGCAATATCGTCCTCAGAGTCGCTGATACTGGCCCTGGAATATCGGCTGAAATCCTGCCGCGTATCTTCGAGCCCTTTTTCACGACCAAGGATGTCGGGGCGGGCACCGGTATCGGCTTGTCGTTCTGCCATCGCATCGTTCAATCCCACCAAGGTACGATCCGGGTCGAAACCACTCACGGCGGCGGTTCAACCTTTGTGGTTTCGCTTCCAGCTTCCGACCGGCTCGTTGAACGTGCCGAGTCCGTCGCAGCCGAACCGTCCAAATCGACAGGGCGTGTCTGCCTGGTGGTGGAAGACGAAAAGGACGTGGGCGAACTGATAGCCGAAATTCTCACCCAGGACGGCTTCACGGTGATCATCGCCAAGTCAGGGAAAGAGGCGCTGATGCAGCTGAGGCTGCGGAAATTCGATATCATCCTCAGCGACCTCAGGATGCCCGATATGGATGGCCGCAGGCTCTACAATCATGTTTCCGACTTTCATCCCGCGCAGGCGGACAGGCTCGCGTTCCTGACCGGGGACACAATCAGCCCGGACGCGCAGGCCTTCTTGCGCGCGACGAAGCGGCCTTACCTCGAGAAGCCCGTAAAGCCGTTCGAACTCCGGATGTTTGTCTCGAAACTGGTCAACAGGGACGGCTGAAGCACGATGGATTTGCATGCCCTTTCGAAGGGGGCTATTTTCATTCCAAGGTGAGGACGCGTTGAACGCCAACCCGCACATCGTTGTCTGCGATGACGAGCCCGATATTCGCGACACGGTCGCTGAGTATCTGGAGCGCAATGGTTTCGCTGTCACAACCGCCGATGCAGGTCCTTCCCTGCGCGCGCTCATCGACGCCCAACCGCCTGTTGATGTCGTCATACTCGATATCCGCATGCCTGGCGAAGACGGCCTCTCGCTGGCGCGTTTTCTGCGCGAGCATTCCAAGGTTGCCATCATCATGCTGACGGGCTCCGCGGAGATCATTGACCGGGTGGTTGGTCTCGAGATTGGTGCCGATGACTATATCGCCAAGCCCGTCGACTTGCGGGAGTTGCTTGCCAGGGTGAAGGCAGTGCTGCGCAGAACCTCGGGGCATGAGCAGGCGAGGGGGGATCATCTGGGTCCGCATATTGCCCAGTTCGGCAGCTGCCGGCTGGACCTGGAAACCCACAAATTGATCGACGGCGATGGTGCCGACATTGCCATTACGCCAATGGAGTTCCAGCTCTTGAAAGTGTTTGCCGACAATCGCGGGCGAACGCTCAACCGTGACCAGTTGCTTGAGCTCGCCCACGATCGCGGATGGGATCCCTTCGACCGCAGCATCGACATCAGGATTTCCCGGCTGCGAAAGAAAATCGAGCACGATCCTTCCAAGCCGGAAGTAATCAGGACTATCCGCGGCGTGGGATATCTCTACTCGTAGTCAATGAGTGGAGGGTTGTACGATCGTTGAGGGTATCGGCGCAGTCAGCACGCACTCGACCCCCTCCTGGTTGAAGATGTATTCAACCACGCCGCCGAAATCGATGCCGAGCACGCGTTCGATCAGGAAGGTGCCGAAGCCTTTCCTATCTGGCAGAGCCACGCTAGGCCCGCCGATCTCACGCCAATTCCAGACAAAGGTGGGATGCTCAGAAACAGAATTTGGCTGCGCAATCGACCAGTCGATCGCCACTTTTCCGTCCAAGGTGGAGAGAGCTCCATATTTCAGCGAGTTGGTTCCCAGCTCGTTTACCGCAAGCGCTAACGTTAGTGCCATCTTCGGATTGATAGCTAGTTGCGGGCCCGTAATTGTGATCTGTCCAAGCGGAAATGCTGCTACCGCACCTTCAACGACCTTGCCCATCGACGCATTTGTCCAGCGTGTGTCGTTCAAAAGATCGTGGGCATTCGCTACAGCGAGGATGCGTTCGTTGAGTGCGATGCGTGCAACCTCCACATTTGCCGCATTCCGAAGGGTCTGAGAGGCTATCGCGCCTACCATGGCAAGTATGTTCTTGATCCTGTGCTCCAACTCGTACTTGAGCATCTCCTGCCGCGCTTCAGCTTCTTTCCTGTCGGTGATGTCCTGCATAACGCCAAACATCTTGATCGTCTTTCCAGAGGCGTCCCGGACAAAGTCGATGTGGCGAGAAAGCCAGCGCAGTTCACCTGTATCGGGTCGACGGATACGATATTCGACATTGGCAAGCGCCGTTCCCTGATCGCGCGTCTCAGGATTCGAACGTATGTCCTTGTCGGCTTCCAAGACGATGGTTTCGAGTTCGCTAACATGAACGAAAGGTCGCGGACTCAAGCCCCATAGATCCCAAAAGCCTTCGGACCCAAAGACGTGCCCTGTGACGATATCGACTTCCAATGAAACGATCCCCGCCGCGTTCTGCGACAGCTGCAACCGCCGCTCGCTCTGAGCAAGGGCCTGTGCAGCGCTCTTTTGGTCGTCGATGTCTGTATTCGTGCCGATCCATTGGAGACGGTTCCCATTCTGGTCGAGGATGGGAACTGCTCGCGCAATGTGCCAGCGAAAAACTCCGTCGTGACGGCGCAGTCTGAATTCGGTCTCATAGAAGACGCCATGCTGAACCGCTTTTTCCCAATTCTTGGCTGCGTCAGCTATGTCATCGGGGTGGACGATTTTTGCCCAGCGGTCGCCGTCAAGTTCACCAGGGCCAGCCCCACTGTACTCATAGACGCGCGGATTGAACCACGTCAGTTGTCCGTCGGCTGTGGAGGTCCACACATGGTTCGGCATTGCCTCGGCGAACGTGCGGAATTGCGCTTCGCTGTTTCGCAGGGCCGTTTCAGCGACGAGACGCTCGGTAACGTCGTTGCCTTGTACGAATATCCCAATAATTTCACCAGTGGGGCTTCGGACTGGTTGATAGATGAAATCGATTAGACGTTTCTCTTCACGGGCACCTTGCATGCGCTGCAACGTGGTCTTCACAGACGATCCAAAGAAGGGCTCACCGGTGACATAGACTTGATCTAGAAGCTCGATAAAGCCTTGGCTCGCAATTTCAGGCAACGCATCTCGTACCGTCATGCCCAAGACGTCCCGATGACCAATGAGTTGCCTATACGCCGCGTTGGTGAGTTCGAATACGTGATCTCGGCCAGCCAACATGGCAATGAAGCCGGGGGCTTGTTCGAACAATTGACGCTTGCGGTCGAGTTCGCTCGTGCGCCAACGCTCTGCAGCCACCTTGGCCGTCGTCTCCACAACAATGGCAATCACGCCGGCGGGGCGGCCACTTTCGTCGAGGATTGGCGAGTAGTCCAAGTTCATCCAGACTTGTTCGGCTTTTCCTGAACGGTTGAGCGTGAGTTCCTGATCACGATATGCGAGCGTCTCGCCAGCCAGTCCGACCTTCATGACATKRTCGTTGAAKKCSGCGACYTCSGGCCAGCCCTCGCGCACCTTGCTGCCCAGAATTTGAGGGTGACGGCGATCAGCAAATACTGAATAAGCGTCATTGTAGATCATGACGCCGTCCTCCCCCCACAAGGTGACGATTGGCACTGAAGAACGGAGTATGAGAGAGACTGTCGATTTCAGACCCTGAGACCAATTTTCAATCGGCCCAAGCGACGTACGCTCCCAGGCAAGCGCGGCAATCAGTTTCCCAACTTCTCCACCGCCCGACAAAAAAGCCAATCGCATCTCCTCTGGAGCGGCAGCCGCGACACCTAGCATGTTATGTCCATTTTTTGATTTTCTTTACGAGGATCGTTGCTAGCAATTGAATTGAAGGCCAAATTCATTTTGTGGCTACAGGATATTTGGATATTATCCCACGCTGTGGAGCAACTATATAGCTGTGTTTATGACAGCCTCTACAGGAGCGTCGAGAGTCCAAACAATCCCTTCTGGTTGAAAGCTCAGAAGGCCGAAGCCGCCAAGTGCAGACGGTGTCACGCGCTCGAGCACAACCTTTCCGAAACCGCTCCGCGACGCCTTCTCTACTGCAGGACCATTGGACTCTTTCCAAGTCAACCGAAAGCGGTCGGAAATTGTCCATCCGATGTGCACGGTCCCTGTCGCGGACGACAGGGC
>NZ_JBFUIP010000245.1:0-5878 GCF_056401815.1 Aminobacter sp. P4_D5
CGCAGAACCTCAAGCGTCGGCACGCCTGGGCCGTCATAGCCAATGCGTTGGAAATAGGCGCTGAGATCGAAATCGGACATGGCGGTCTACCGGTTGCCGTTCCGATATAGGTATGGCCACCCTCGGTCACAAACAGCTTCTACGTTCAACTCGTTGACTCGGACGCCTGCTCTTCGGGCTCGGCCGTTTGCTGGGCGGCGAGGAAATTGCCGACATGCCTCAGGCTGTCGAAATGATCGCAGAACACCTTGATCACGACGAGCAGCGGCACGGCGATCAGCGCGCCGACGAAACCCCACAGCCAGGACCAGAAGGCGACCGCGATGAAGATCGCCACCGCATTGACCTCCAGGCGTCTTCCCACGACGAGCGGGGTGACGAACTGGCCCTCGATGACATTGCAGAGGATGACAAAGCCAGGTGCCAGCAAGGCGTAGGAGAGGCTGTCGAAAGTGACCAGCGAAATGGCTGCGACCAGCAGGACCGACACCAGCGCGCCAACGTAAGGCAAGAAATTGAGCAGGGCGGCTGTCACGCCCCATAGTGCTGCCGTGGGCATGCCGATCAGCCAAAGGCCAGAGGCGACCACCACGCCAAGCCCGCCATTGATCACCGCAACCGTCAGCAGGTAGCGCGAGATTTCGCGCTCGACATCATAGACGACGCGCAGCGCTCGCTTCTTCTCGCTCATGCGGGCGAAGGACTGGACGATCTTTTCGTAAAACAGCGTGCCGGAGGCGAGCAGGAACAGCGATAGCACGAAGGTGATCGCCGCGGTGGTTGCCGCCGACAGCAGGTTGCCCGCGGCTTGCGAGACTATGCCCGGCTGGGAGACGATGACCTTCTGCAGGCCGGGCTCCTGGGTGGTCTCGGCGACACGGTCGACCTGCTGAGAAATCTCCATCATCCGGTCGAAAGGATGCCTGATCTCGGCAAGCCGTTCGGTCAGCTTGCGGCCGATCGCCGGCGCGTTGTTGGCGAGGTCCATCACCGGCCCGCTCATGAAATAGCCAGCGGTTGAGATAGTCAGTACGGAAAACAGCACCAGAAGCGTGGCCGATACCGCCTCCGGCACGCCGCGCCTGCGAAAAAAACGCACGATAGGTGTCAGCATCAGCGCCAACAGGAAGGCAAGCACCACCGGCATGAAGAAGTCGCGCGCGAAATAGAGCGCGTAGACGCTGGCCAGGATGAAGATACCCAGCAACAGCGAGCGGATAAAGCGAATCTCGGCCAGCGGGAAGCCGCGCTCCGGCTGCTCCGCGCCGGAGGCTTCCATCTCGGTTTGCATGATCAACCCCCAATGCCCCGCCACCGGCCAATGCCCTGCCACTGGGACGACGGGCTTGGCGATAAACGCCGAAGCCCGCTGAAGGTTCCTGTGGTTGTCAGGCTGCTGGTGCCGCTGCGCCCAGTTCCTTGCGCACCAGCGGCGCGACCTTGGTGCCGTAGAGTTCGATCGCTTTCATGACCTTGTCGTGCGGCATGATGCCGATCGCCATCTGCAGCATGAAGCGGTCGTTCTTGAACAGCTTGTGCTGCGCCACGATCTTTTCGGCCACCACCTCCGGGTTGCCGACAAACAGCGCGCCTTGCGGAGAACGCGACTGGTCGAAATGCGCCCTGGATGTCGGTCCCCAGCCGCGCTCGCGGCCGATTCGGTTCATCACTTCGGCCTGCGGTGCGTAGAAATCGTCAGCTGCCTCTTCGGTCGTCTCGCCGACGAAACCATGCACGTTGATACTGGTGGCGAGCTTGGCCGGATCCTGTCCGCCGCGCCGCGCCGCCTCGCGATAGAGGTCGAACAGGGGGGCGAATCGCGCTGGCTCGCCGCCGATGATGGCGAGCGCCAAGGGCAGGCCGAGTACGCCGGCTCGTGCCGCCGATTGCGGTGTGCCGCCAATGGCGATCCAGATCGGCAGCTTGTCCTGATAAGGGCGGGGATAGACGCCACGATCATTGATCGGCGCGCGATGCGTGCCCGACCATGTCACGCGCTCGCTGTCGCGCAGTGCCAGCAGCAAATCGAGTTTTTCGGCAAACAGGTCGTCGTAATCCTCGAGATTGTAGCCAAACAGCGGAAACGATTCGATGAACGAGCCGCGTCCGGCCATGATCTCGGCGCGACCGCCGGAGAGCTGGTCGAGCGTTGCGAACTGCTGGAACACACGCACCGGGTCGTCCGACGACAACACGGTGACGGCACTTGTCAGCCTGATGCGCTTGGTGCGCTCGGCTGCGGCCGCCAGCGCCACGACAGGTGCGGAAGCGGCATAATCGGGGCGGTGATGCTCGCCGAGCCCGAATACGTCGAGCCCGACCTGGTCGGCCAGCTCGATTTCTTCGATGAGATTGCGCAGCCGCTGATGCGGCCCGATGGCGCCAGGGCCTGGCTCAGGGCTAACGTCCGCAAAAGTATAGAGGCCAAGTTCCATGATCGCTGGTCCTATCGCTATTATTCGTGCTACACGTAGCTATCGCTCCACGAAGCCGCCAGATGCGGTCTAGTGAACAATCCATATCGAGATTGGCGCCCAAAGAGCGTTTCCCATCGGCAACATCAGGCGATTTCATGGGAGACATGCCTTTTTGGCGCTTGAACTCTGCCTTCGCGCGCGTATGTAAACGGCGAGAAGTGACTCCAGGGAAATCAAATTGGCAATCTACAGAGAAAAAGACGTCTTCGAGCGGCGTAACGCTGCTAATGACGCAAAGAAGGCTCTCCTCGAAAAGTACAAGGCACGCCCGGCTGCTGACGATCCAGAAGTTCTGGCACGCCAGGCCGAACGCAAGGCCATCCTCGAGGCTCGCGCCATCCGCGAGGCCGAGAAGGAAAAGCTGAGGCAGGAACGCCTGGCTCGCGAAGCCGTTGAAAGGGCCGAGCGCGAAGCTCAGGCCGAAGCCGAACGCCTGGCCGCCGAAGAGGCAGCACAAGCAGAGGCCAAGGCACGCGAGGCCGAAGAGGCCGACCGTATCAGCCGCGTGCTTTCCGACGAGGCCGAGCGTAAGGCCAAGCGTGACGCGCGTTACGCAGCGCGCAAGTCGCGTGGCAAGCGGATGCCGCCCTCAGCCAACTTCGGCTGATCGCGGGATACATCCGACGCATCGGCTAGAGCGCCCTTTGTACGTCCGTTCGGACGCGCGGCGCTCGAGGTCGATTGTGTAAATTCTCATTGCTAAGCGGTTCGCGACCGGGGGTATTGCCAAGCCCCGGTCGCGGGCTGCTTTCGTGCGCCTAAAACTGCCCCCAGAATCTGAATCGATTCTCGGGAGTCCTGGTTCAAAACGGGATAATGGTGAGGCTCGCCCGTTACGGGCAGGCCAATAAGAGTTGGCTGCTGATCAGGCGACGAGCTTGAGGCCAACGATGCCCGACACGATCAGGCCGATGCAGGCGAGGCGAATCGCCGTTGCGGGCTCGCCAAAAAGCCAGATGCCAAGCATCGCAGTGCCGACCGTGCCGATGCCGGTCCAGATGGCATAGGCGGTGCCTAGGGGCAGTGTCTTCAGAGCCAGGCCAAGCAGGCCGAGGCTGATGACCATCGAGGCTACAGTGAGGACGGTCGGCGTCAGCTTCGTAAAGCCTTCMGTATATTTCAGGCCGATGGCCCAGCCGATCTCGAACAGGCCGGCGAAAAACAGATAAGTCCAAGCCATGGAACGCTCCATTGGGATGGCGGGTCGTCCCTGCCGGATGTTTTTGGGGAGTGCAAGGTCGTCCTTGCCCCGCTCAAATAGGTTTTTTTGAAGAAGAATTCAACCATGCGCCCGGCCGAGACCGGGCGTGGTTGATTGGCGTCAAGCCGAAAGCAGGGACTACTTGTCCTTGATCTTGGTCGCTTGCACCGGAGGCGCCTTGAATGCCGGCGCAGGTGCTGGCTTCTTGGCATCCTTTTTAGGTTTCCGGGCTTCTTTCCYGGCTTTCATCGCACCCTTGGCCATGATTCGTTTCTCCCGCTGCTGAGAAGCGAAGTGAAACGCGAACTCGCCGCGCTTGCAAGGGGGGTACTGAGGGCGTCGACAGCCAGCTTGCCGCTGAGGCGAAAATGCTTGAGTGCGTCAATGTCCCCGCTACAGTCCGACAGCGCGAGGCAGAGATGGCAGCACATTCGGGCTCCAAGGTTGTGATCTTCGCGGCGATAGCGGGCAATCTGCTCATCGCCGCCACCAAGTTCGTTGCGGCATCCTTCACGGGCAGTTCGGCGATGCTGTCGGAGGGCGTGCATTCGCTGGTCGACACTGGCAACGGATTGTTGCTGCTCTACGGCCTCCATCGCGCGGCCCAGCCGCCTGACCGCATGCATCCATTTGGCCATGGCCGCGAGCTCTATTTCTGGAGCTTCATCGTAGCACTCCTGGTCTTCGCGCTCGGTGCGGGCGTCGCCTTTTATGAAGGCATCACCCACATGCTTGATCCCGAGCCGATCGAAAGCCCGCTTATCAACTACGTCGTGCTTGGTCTGTGCATAGTGTTCGAAGGTGGTTCGTGGCTGGTGGCCCTCAAGGAATTCCGACGCTCCAAGGGCAATCTCGGCTACATCCAGGCGGTTCGCCGCAGCAAGGACCCAAGCGTCTATACCGTCCTGTTCGAAGACAGCGCCGCGCTGCTTGGCCTTGTGATCGCGCTCGTCGGCATTTCCGCCGCGCAATATTTCGAGCAGCCCTGGCTCGATGGCGCGGCATCCATCGGCATCAGCCTGATTTTGGGTGCAACGGCTGTATTCCTGGCCCACGAGAGCAAGGGGCTCTTGATCKGCGAGCCGGCTTTGCCTGATGTGCAAGCGAAGATCCTGGCGATCGCGCAGGCCGACCGGGCGGTCGAAAACGCCAATGGCGTGCTGACGGTGCATTTGGGGCCCGAGCAGATCGTCGCCGGCCTCAGCCTCGATTTCGTCGATCACATCTCGGCTGCCGACATCGAAACCTGCGTCGAGCGGTTGGAGGCGAAGCTCAAGGCAGAGGTTCCCGAGGTGACAGTGGTGTTCGTCAAGCCGCAGACGTCGCGGCTTTGGCGGGAACGGCGGGAGCGGATCGTGGACCCGCCGGCCGAGACGGCGAAACCCGAAAAGGATTAGGATGCCGCTGGAATCATCAACTTTGTGAAATGGAGGATTTCCAGTGAAGATCGAAGGCGGGTGCCATTGCGGCGCCATCACCTACAAGGCTGACGTAGATCCCGAAAAGACGGCGATCTGTCATTGCACCGACTGTCAGAAGCTGACCGGAACCGCGTTTCGCGTCACGGTGCAGGTGCCCGAAGCAAACATCGCATTCTCGGGCACGCCCAAGATCTATGTGAAGACAGGCGACAGCGGCAACAAGCGCGCACAAGGGTTCTGCGGCGAATGTGGCTCACATCTGTTTGCAACCTCAGTCGGCGATGGACCCAAGGTCTACGGTCTCAGGGCCGGAACATCCGATCAGCGTGAACAACTCGTTCCGCGTCGGCAGGTTTGGCATCGCTCAGCCCTTCATTGGCTGCCAGAATTCGAGGGCATGGAGACCGCCGAGAAGGCTTCATAGGCCATCTGGCCGACCGGAACCCGGCCCACGCTTCCGCTAATCGCGTTCCTCGACTACACGCAGCCTGAGCTGGCCAGTCTTGGAATTAGCGCTACGAGCATTCGGTGCTTGAGGTTTGGCGGCCTCCTCCGCCGCGCTGGGATGCGAGGCGCCGAACTCCAGCGCCTCGATCTTTTCGCCGCGCTTGGTAACCTTGGACGACGACACCAGAATATCGTCGATATCCTTGCTGGCCTGGCCGAAATGGGTCTGCAGCTTGCGCACGCGCTCGTCCAAGCGCCCGACGTCCTCCATCAGGCGAATGACCTCGCCCTGGATCAAGTGGGCCTGTTCGCGCATGCGGGCATCCTTGAGG
>NZ_JBFUIP010000246.1:0-5878 GCF_056401815.1 Aminobacter sp. P4_D5
CGCGCAAAGGACGCTGTAGCTTTGAAGTTGCGCATGACCCTTTCCGAAAATCGATTCCGATTTTCCGGGTCATGCACCAGCGATCCAGGAGGTCGCCATGACCATCCATCAGGAAGTTCATTTCAAAGGCACGCCGAAAGACATCTACGACCTGCTGCTCAATTCCTCCCGTTTCCAGGCGATGACGGGCGGACGCGCAGCCCACATCTCACCCCATGAGGGTGGCGAAGTGTCGATGTTCGGCGGCGACATCGAAGCGCGGAACGTCGAGCTGGTGCCCAACCGACGCATCGTCCAGACTTGGCGGGCGCGCGCCTGGCCCGAGGGTATCTTTTCGATCGTCCGCTTCGAGTTGCAGGCCGACGGCACCGGCACCAGGCTTGTCTTCGACCAGAGCGGCTATCCCCGGTCGACGCACCACACGCTCGAAGACGGCTGGCAGAAGATGTACTGGGAGCCGATGAACCACGCGCTGACGCATCATTGATGTATCGGCGATTCTACTCGGCAGCGCGCAAGCCTTCAGCCGCCGGCTCAAACGTGCGGATCGACATGCCATCCCGCGTCATGGTGACGAAGCTCGACGGCGGCACCGCCTGCCAGCTCTGGCCTTCGCGGTCGAACGGCTCCGAGACGATGCAGCGGCCACTGCGATGGTCGCTGGTGTAGAGCGTGGGCGCATGCGCATCGGTGGCGTAGCGCACCGCAAACAGGCTCTCCCCATCGCTGAAGGCGGCGGTGAGCTTCAGCTGCGGATCGATGCCGGCGCTATACGCTGCCGCGACGACGCGTCGGGTGGCGCGCGCGACCGCACCTTGCGGATCGGCGTCGAGCCCCTCCTCCAGCATCAGCAGGAAGAACAGTTCGGAATCGGTCGTGCCCTGGCGCTGGTCGTACAGTTCGTCGCCGATGCTCGCTTCTAGCCGGCGGCGGATCTTTTCGAAGCTCGAAATCTGGCCATTGTGCATGAAGCTCCAGCGGCCCGAGATGAATGGGTGGCAATTGGATCGGCTGGTGGCACCACCGGTCGACGCCCTGACATGGGCGAGGAACAGGCCTGATTTGATCTGCCGGCACAGGCTCTTCAGGTTGGGATCGGACCACGCCGGCAAGATGTCGCGGTAGAGGCCCGGTTCCGGACGGTCGCCATACCAGGCGAGTCCGAAACCGTCGCCATTGGTCGGCGACTTCGCTTCCTGGGCGTGGTGGCTCTGGGCAATCAGCGAATGACAAGGCGCTGTCACGATGTCTTCGAGGAAGACCTCATCACCGAGATAGGCAGCCCATCGGCACATGGCTCATCGATCCCAATTTGGGCCCGCAATCGTGGGCGCAGACGTCGCCCAGACTCAGCCAGCATGGATAACAAAACGTAAACGGCGTGCGTATGTCTATCTGACCCAGGTTGCAGCTGCGTTTCGCTGCGGCGCATGGCGAAAACCACACAGTTGCCTCATCTGAAACATAGAGCGCAGATATCGGGATTGACGTTCTTCGATGACCGTCCCATAGGATCGCCGCCATGAAATCCGCCCCTGAAAACTCTTCCGCCCCCGTCATCGGGATCGTCCGCTTGCCGCACTCAGCCGAGCTGCCCCTGCCGTCCTACGAGACATCAGGTGCCGCAGGCATGGACCTGCGCGCCGCAGTGCCCGACGACCGTCCGCTCCTGATCCTGCCCGGCAAGCGCGCATTGGTGCCGACAGGCCTGGTGTTCGAAATATCCGAAGGTTTCGAAGGCCAGATCCGTCCGCGCTCCGGCCTTGCCTTCAAGCACGGCATCACTTGCCTCAACACGCCCGGAACCATCGACAGCGACTATCGCGGCGAGGTCAAGGTGCTGCTGATCAACCACGGCGACGAGGACTTCTACGTCGAGCGCGGCATGCGCATCGCCCAGATGGTGATCGCTTCGGTGACCCGCGCTTCGATCGAGGAACGTAACCTTGCCGGCGAAACGACACGCGGCGCCGGTGGCTTCGGCTCGACCGGCACCGCATGAGGGCGCCCAAGCTCGTCATCTTCGACTGCGACGGCGTGCTCGTCGACACCGAGCCGCTGGCCAACCGGCGACTGTCGTCTTGGCTGAGTGAAGCCGGTTATCCGGTGAGCTACGAGGAGTGCCGCCGGCAATTCGTCGGGCGCAGCTTGGTATCGGTGCAAAAAGAAGTCGAGGCGACGGGCATCAGCCTCGGGCCTGACTTCGTCGAGCGCTGGTATCGCGAGCTGCCTGATCTGTTTGGCAGCGGCGTGCAGGCGATCCCGCATATCGAGACCTTCATAGATGCGGTCAAGTCTGCCGGCATCGGCTATTGCGTGGCGTCTTCGGCGCGCGTCGGCAAGATGCACATGACGCTTGGCCAAACCGGGCTGCTTGAGCATTTCCGCGACGTGCTGTTCTCCGCCACCATGGTCGAGCGCGGCAAGCCGTTCCCCGATCTTTTCCTGCATGCGGCGGGCAAGATGGGCGTTGAGCCGGCCGACTGCATCGTCATTGAAGACAGCGTCGCCGGCGCCCAGGCCGGGGCTGCTGCCGGCATGCGGGTGTTTGCCTATCACGGCGACCCGCATTCCGACCGCGACGGCCTTGCCGCCGCCGGCGGTGTCTTGTTCAACGACATGCGCAGCCTGGCAGGATTGATCCCCATCCCCTGAAATGGGGATTTGTGAGGTCCAGAAGTCCGGGCTAGTATCCCCTTGGTGCGGTTCAGTCTTGAGGGCTAGGCGATGGACAAGGGCGCGGTTTTCCGGAAACTTCACGAGGCGCCCGGCGCCTTCATCATTCCCAATCCGTGGGATGTCGGCACGGCCAAGCTTTTGGCCTCCTTCGGCTTCGAAGCGCTGGCGACGACGAGTGCCGGATTTGCCTTTTCGCGCGGTCTTCCCGACGGCGGCGTCGGCTTTGAGACGATGATCCACCATTGCCGCGACATGGCGCATGCCACCGGCCTGCCGGTGTCGGCCGACCTCGAAAAAGGCAAGGGCGACACCCCCGAAAGTGCCGGCGAGACGATCTTTGCTGCCGAAGCCGCTGGCCTTGCCGGCTGTTCGATCGAGGACCACACCGGCGAAGCCGACAAGCCGATCTACGAATTTTCGCACGCCGTCGAACGGGTGGCCGCGGCGGCCGAGGCCGCACGCGCGCTGAAGCACGATTTCGTGCTGACCGCGCGCTCGGAAAATTTCCTGTGGGACCGGCCCGATCTCGACGACACGATCAGGCGGCTGCAGGCGTTCGAGAAAGCCGGGGCCGACGTGCTCTATGCGCCTGGGATTACCGACATCGGCATGATCCGCACGCTGTGTGCCTCAGTCAGCAAGCCGGTCAACGTGCTAGCGGTGCCGGGCTTTTCTGTCGCGGTCCTTGCCGAGGCGGGTGCCAAGCGCATTTCGCTCGGCTCGAAGCTCACCACCTATGCCTTCGGCATGATGGAGCGGGCGTCGCGCGAGATGCTGGGCCATGGCACGTTCGAGTTTTCCCGCGACGGCATGCCCTATGGCAAACTGCAGACGCTGTTCGCCGCCGACGAGCGCTAAGCCCGGGCTATTGCCATCTCGGTCGCCGACACCGCCTTGTGCAGATGCACCATCATCGCCGCGGCGAAGAGCGGCGTCAGCAGGTTGAGGATCGGCACGGCCAGGAAGGCTGATATGACGAGTCCGGCCAGAAACACCGTGCCGGCGTTGCGGCGGCGCAAGTCCTTGGCCTCCTGCTCCGAACGGAAGCGCATGGCGGCGAATTCGAAGAACTCGCGGCCGAGCAGGTAGCCGTTGACCAGGAAGAAGGCGCCGATGTTGACGACGGGGATGAACATCAGCAGCAGCGCCAGCAGATTGCCCACAATGACGATGCCGAAGAACTTGATCGCCAACACGAGCGAGCGCAGCGCCGGCACCGGGCGGCCGGGCGCATCCCTGGGATAGTCGGTCTTTTCGACGACCTCGGCGACATCGTCCAAGAACAGGCCGGCCACGATCGCCGTCACCGGCGCGATCAGCAGCGCCAGCCCCAACGCCAGGCCTATGCCGGCAATCACGGCGGCGATCAGGCCGAGCCAGCCGGTCCAGGCCGGCAGGCCGGGCAGCATGGCCTCGATCCACGGCCAGGCGAGCCAGTCGAAGACCTCGCGGAGGCCGAACCACAGGGCGACCAGCGCAAGCAACGTCAGCCCCAGCGTCTTCAGGAACACCTGTCGGAACGCTGGCGTGAAGAGCTGGCTTGCAGCAGTGCGGGCGGCGTCGAGTATCATTTCGTTGGTCATCCCCTGTTCGCTCCAAGAGATAGGCAGCGCACCGCAAGGCCTCAAGCGGCGCCGCGACAAATTCGCGGGGTTTGCAAATGCCGCGCGAGCCGTTATTGCGGAGCGGTTTTGTCCACCTTAACGGCACGCCGCCGCGGAGACCCTGATGAGCCAATATGACGTGCTGTGCATCGGCAACGCCATCGTCGACATCATCGCGCAATGCGATGAAGCCTTTTTGGCCGACAACGGCATCATCAAGGGCGCGATGAACCTGATCGACGCCGAGCGCGCCGAGCTGTTGTATCAGCGCATGGGCCCGGCGATCGAGGCCTCGGGCGGTTCGGCCGGCAATACGGCGGCCGGTATCGCCAGCTTCGGCGGCCGCGCGGCCTATTTCGGCAAGGTGTCGCGCGACCATCTCGGCAACATCTTCACCCACGACATCCATGCCCAGGGCGTCGCCTTCGATACCGCGCCACTTGCCGGCACCCCGCCGACGGCGCGCTCGATGATCTTCGTCACCCCCGATGGCGAACGCTCGATGAACACCTATCTCGGCGCCTGCGTCGAGCTTGGGCCAAACGACGTCGAAGCCGACAAGGCAAGCGGTGCCAAGGTCACCTATTTCGAAGGTTATCTGTGGGACCCGCCGCTGGCCAAGGAAGCGATCCGCCTGACCGCGGCGCACGCGCACGCGGCGGGCCGCGAAGTGTCGATGACGCTGTCGGATTCGTTCTGCGTCGACCGCTACCGCGCAGAGTTTTTGGAGCTGATGCGCTCGGGCACCGTCGACATCGTCTTTGCCAACTCCCACGAGATCAAGTCGCTGTACGAGACCTCGTCCTTCGACGAAGCGCTCGAACAGATCCGCAAGGATTGCAAGATCGCCGCCGTCACCCGCTCCGAGAAGGGTTCTGTGATCGTGCGCGGCGATGAAACCGTGGTCATCAAGGCGACCGAAATCCGCGAGCTTGTCGACACGACAGGCGCCGGCGACCTCTATGCCGCAGGTTTCCTCTACGGCTACACCCAAGGGCGCTCCCTCAAGGATTGCGGCGACCTCGGCTCGCTGGCGGCAGGCCTGGTGATCCAGCAGATCGGCCCGCGCCCACGGCAGAATTTGAAGCGCGAAGCCGAACAGGCGGGGCTGCTGTAGGCTTCTTTTTCCTTCGCCCCGTTTACGGGGAGAAGGTGCCCCGCCCTCGACAGGCTCGGGAGGCGGATGAGGGGCGGCGCAAACCTGCCCGCTCTCATTCCCGCCCACCCCCCTCTGTCCTGCCGGACATCTCCCCCCGCAAGGGGGGAGATCAACCATCGCCTCGACTTTCGCCAATCACCAGCCTCCTACTGAACGACATGTTGCAGAACGGGCGCCCCGCCTGACACTGCCAATCTCCCCCCTTGCGGGGTAGATGTCCGGCAGGACAGAGGGGGGGTGCTGTCCGGCGCACCTCTCCTTTGCCACGCCCCGTTGCCGGTCTGGCCATTGTGATGAAAAGTTCGGGAAGCGGGGCGCGAGGCCGTGCCTTCCTATTGATAATATGTGGCGCGACGTTCGCGCCCCGCTCGGTGTTCTTGCCCCGCTCAGTCGCCTCGGCTTTCACCGCCAGCCGCCGCAAGGCCCGGGCTTGGGG
>NZ_JBFUIP010000247.1:0-5869 GCF_056401815.1 Aminobacter sp. P4_D5
GCCAAGGCCGAGATGTTTGCTCCAGGCTCAAAGCTCTTGGCCACCATCGCCGCTTTGAACGCATCAGACCAGCGCCGACGACGCGCAATTGGCGCACCTTCAAACGGAGCCGGAAACGCCTCAATCAAATGAAAATTTCTATCCGCAGGCATAGGCGTAGACATAGAACATGGCACCAATCTGGATCGCTCGTGCCAAATGTCGCCTGAAGCTTTACCTAAAACCAGATGGGATGCCCTTGGCGCTTACACAAATGGCCGTGTTTGGCTTGTTCATGATGAGCGGCGACGGGCGACGTTAAGATCCGGCAGTCTCGGCGGATATCTCATCCTTGCGCCGCAGCATTCCGAAACTGGCAGCGGCCAGTAAATGCCAGTTGTGCGGTGATAATTCTGCGTTGTAAAAATCAGAACTGGAAGGCCATAAGACTCACCCGGTTTTGTCTTGGCTACCAATGGAAGTTCGTCCCGCTGCCGTTTCTACGGCGACCTGGTTAGCCCTTGTCATTTTTGCAGTACCGAAAACTCAGTCGTGGGCGGCGCTCCGAGGTGCGGACGCGCAGTTCATCCATAAACTCTTCCCACACGGTCCGCCTCTTTTAGTAATTGCATGCGAATTCCAGCCGAAAGGTAAGAGTTCTGCGTCAAACAGAAGATCGTACGCTGTCAGTCAACAGCTTGACCCCCAGCGCTCCAACCACCACTCCCGCAGCGCGGTCGATCCAGACTTTGGATCGCAAATAGGCAGCCTTCGGCCCACGCGATGAAAAACTCAGTGCCACGATGGCGTACCATGCAAATTCGTTGAGGAAGAGCATCGGCGGCAGAGCAAATAACATCCAGAATGGTGCCGGCGAGGGCAAAAGCGCGGCGAACATCGAAGCATAAAAGATCGCTGTCTTCGGATTGGAGAGTTGCACAAAGAGACCACGCAGAAGGGACTTCCAAAGCGTGCTTGGTCGTCCGGTTGTCGACTCGGCAACCTCTATCGGTTCGGGCGCGGCGCGCCAGATATTAATTCCGAGCCAAACAAGATAGGCTCCGCCGGCCAGCCTTAGCGCAAGATTAAGCCATTGAACTTGCAGCAGGATCGCCGTCAGGCCCACGACCGCGACGCAGGCGAAAACAAAGCCGCCTATGCCCATGCCTAACGCCGCCATTACCCCGTCTGCGCGCGACCCTGAGATGGCGATGCGCGAAACCACGACAAAGCTCGGGCCTGGGCTGATAGCCCCGAGAAGAAAGACCCCGAGGATGGAGAACAAGATCGCAAGTTCATGCACTGCGTTTCCTCCTCCTATCCAACGCTCTTCGCGCTGGACGCTTCACTGAGACCTACCCAGCCACCCCGCGGAAGCTGCCATATCACGGCGACGGCTGTTACTCGCTGCGCGTCACCTGGTCGCCGACGGTCAGCGTCCTTCATCGTGCATTTGAGCCGTTTTAGCCACCTATTTGCTGCCTGGCGGTTTCTTTCCCGATGACGTGCCGTCGGGGTTCATTCCGTAGCGGCGATAGAGTTCCTGTTCGTCGCGTGCTAGTTGCGCGCCCATGCGAGCGTCGGCGCTTTTCGCTAACGCGTTGCGGGCAGCAAGACCGGCAGGCCCCAGTGCCATTGCCGAAAGGCCTGTCGGATCAGATGCAGCCGCGATACCTGCCACGCCCTGAGCAGTGCCCAACGCTACGGCTTCGGCGTTGAGCTGTTTCTCCAAGGCCCTGGTGTTGTCGGAAAAGTTCGAACCCTCAAAATTGGACTTGGTACTCTGGCATGCAACCAACCCGAAAATCGCAAACGACGCACAAGAAAAACGAACTCCGTAGCCGTTCCATACCATGTTTTTAGGATCCCCTTGCCTGCAAAAGTCGGCATACCCCGCCGGATTCCGGCCCTGCGCCGGAGTCCAATCCGATCGACCGCTGCTTAGAACCTGATGCTCAGGTCGGCCTTGAAGCCGTTATCGCTGGCGTGGCTGGCCAATTGCCCTGCGTAGGAGAGACCAAGCGTCGCCTGGGACGAGACGGCAAAGTCCAGCCCGGCCTCGATCACAGCCACATCGCGGGCAATCGGCGTACCCACGACCGTGAAGGCCTCTCCCCCGGCAAAGGCTACGCTCGCCAGGGGCTTGACGTCGCCGGAGGCATGGCGCCAGCCGAGCGTTCCGCGCGCGGTGGCAGCGACGCCGCCGAGCACGAAGTTACTTTGGGCGCGGATACCGAGCGTGGTGAAGGTGGCGTCGGTGGTGGTGCCGGTCGCTTTCAGCGCCGCCGCTCCGCCATGCTCGTTGAAGCCATCAGTGTGCAGGCTGACATAGGCCAGATTGGCAAAGGGCTCGAAGGAAGCCGCCGCCGTATCGATACGGTAGCCAACCTCGGCGAAGATCTGGGCGGTGCCTGCGTCGTACTTCGCGGACAGACTGTCTTCGAAGCCGGGGAAGGCAACACTGCGGCCGATGTCGATGCGGCTCCAACTGTATGCGGCCCCACCGCGCAGGCCAACAGCGCCCCACTGGCCACCGCCGTAAAGGCCGAGATGGTAGTTGTCGCTGTTGCCCGACGAGGAGCGGTCGTCCACGTCGAACGTGGTCTGGCTATAGCCGGCGACCAGGCCAGCGCGCCAGGCCTCGCCAAAGGCCGCGTCGCCACCTATCAGCAAGCCGCCGGTGGAATCGTCGAGGCTTGCCGCATTGCCGTCGCCCCGAAACGAACCCCAGGAGCCAAATGCCTCGCTCCACATGGCAAAGCGGTCGGTGGCAGCCGGCGCCAGTTCGGAGCCGCCCTCGCCATAGGCCAAAACTGGCAAGGCGGCAGCGCCGACGGCCCCGAAGGCCGAACGGACACGCGCGTCTGCCGCATCGCGGACGAAGCGGCTGTCGTTGAGCAGTACGCCCTTGGCGGACGAATGGATCTCACCTGACATCTCATCGAAGGCAAATCGGGCATCCGCGGCGCTCAGCGTCAGCACGCGGTCATAAAGGGCATTGCCCGCGCCAAGCCCCTCTACGCCGCCGCCGGTGACGATCTGATTGTGCGTGTTTCCGACATTCTCGAAGGTCGTGCCATTGCGTGTCAGCGCCAGCTTCACGTCTTTCTCGGAATAACTCAGGGCCGCATCGAGGAAGGCGAGATTCGAGGTGACCCCGGCAAAGGTGCCATCGATTCCGCCCTCGGCGCTCAGGATCGTGTAGCTGGTCTGGTCGGCATAGTCACCGCCGCTCGCCAGCGTCGCAACGCGGCCGCCATTGAGATATGCAATGCCCGTCACATCGACCCGATCGCTGTTGCCGGCTGCGTCGGCCTTCACTTCGAGAGTGGAGCCCTCCTGCATGGTCAAGTCGCCGTCGACTGACAGCACGCCCATCGACTTTCCACCCGTGAGGGTACCGGAAACCACTGCCGTGCCTACCGTCCCGTTGCCACCGAGGCGCCCTTCGGCCCCGACGACCACGTCGCCAATATCGCCATCGACCTGCAGCGTGCCCTGGCGCACTTCCGTGCCACCCCAATAGGTGTTCTCGCCTTCAAGGACGAGCGTGCCCAGATCGGTCTTGACCAGTCGCCCGGCACCATCCATGTTGTTGTAGATGGTTGCGGTGTAATTCGCACCGGCTGCAGTGCCGTCGCCAACCCGGATGAAAGCGTCACCCGCAACCAGTTCGAGCATGTCGCCTGACAGGATGTAGCCGTCACTCGCGAATTGCATGCCGGTTGCCTGCACCTGCCCTGTGCCACTGTCCACAAGCACGTTGCCCGCCGTGCCCCCGAAGACCGCAAAGCCAGGACGAGGGTTCATAGGACCGTTCAGGATGCCGTTTGCATCGGTGAAAGCGCGACCGCCAGTTTTCCAGCGGCCGCCGCCGCCATCAACCTTGTTGTTGTCCCAGTTTGCAGCTTTGTCGCCATCCCAAAACAACACCGGACCGTAATTTGGATCATCCGCGACCAAGTTGACTTGCCCACCAACCGCAGTCTGTACGGCGAGATTATCGGCATCATAGCCGTTGGGCACAGTCCCGATTTCAAGACCGCGGTCGTCGAGCGCTCCGCCATAGCTGAACAAGCGATAAACCCCGGGACCGAAGCCGCCTTTGTTGACCACATTCAACCTGCCGTCGAGCACGATGTCGCCGGCAACATTGAAAAGCGCCGCCGTCTTCTCCGTGCCGAGATTGGCTTCAACGATTGAGCTGGCGGTCAGAGATAAATCACGCATCGACAACGTTGTTCCATCCGTGCCGGAAAGCGTTCCTCCATCAACGAAGACGTCGCCAAGTTGGCCGGTTCCCCGCAAGCGACCACCGGTTACGTAGACGGGGGTGCCCGCGAAGTTGCCGTTGACGGCGAGAGTGCCGCCCTGGAGCGACATTCGGCCGTTGTAGCCAAGACCGTTGCCCTCGAGAAACAGACCACTCGTTCCAGCTTTTACCAGATGGGCGTCCGCCTCCCCGACAAGGCTCCCGCGAAAGTTGAAGCCCAAGCTGTCGGATGCGATGGTCAGCCTGCTGGATGCGAGGTCCACCGTGCCATCGCCCGTGAGGGAGCTGATCTGCTGGTTGGCGGCAAGTTTGAGTCTGCCGGAGCCGGTGGGAGTGTAGCGACCGCCCGCATCGAGGACGTTTGCAGCCCCCGCGGTCAGTTGCCCCTGGTCGATGCTGAAGCCCATTCCAACATTCATGGACCCGGTGACGACAAGTTCCCCCGCCCCCGATTTGCCCATGAAGACCATGCCATAACCGCGGCCGATCGTACCCGCCTGTGTGGCGGTGCCGGAATCGACGCGGAAATCAGTGTTCGCATTGAGAATGACATTGTTGCTAACCATAACGCCATTGGCGTAAGAGAGCGCCAGCGAACTCCCCCACTCGCCACCGAACGTCACCGCACCAGCGCCTAGGGCATTGTCGTTTTCGACACGCACCGTTCCGTTTCTGACGAACAGGCCGCCCGCAAAGGTGTTGGCACCGGAAAGCGTGAGGGTGCCGCCACCAACTTTAGTGAGGCTCTTCGCTCCCGAAAGCACGCCCGAAAGCGTTGTGTGCTGCGCCGTATCAAGGCTCGCGCTGCTGTTAACGACTATGTCGTTGGCAAGGGTCATCGCGGTAGGCGCGTAGAACGCGAGCGATCCGCCGTTGAAGGTGACAGCCCCGGTGCCGAGTGCATTGTTGTGCATCAACGAGAGAGTGCCTTCGGAAACATCGGTGCCGCCCGAGTATGTATTGTTGCCAATGACGATCAGCTTTCCCGCTCCCCCCTTGGAGAACGAGCCGGTTCCTGAAACGATACCCGAAACGGTCGCCGTGACACCCGTTCCCGCGGTGAAGGTATTCACGCCCGTCATGGAAATGGCGCTGGCTTCGTTGTCGCCATCGTTGAAGACGAAAGTGCCTGCGGATGCCGGCAGGGTTACCGCGATGACCACCGTCGAAACACCGGCAAGCAGCAGATGCCTGCGGCGGCAGGCGGGAAGACTCGATCGTGCGAAAGTTCGCTGCGACATATGAAGACTCCAAATGCGTTCGCTGCGGCAAAGCTCCGCCAGCGACGGACGCGGGAAAGCGCCCTGGGGATGAACGTTGATGATGTAACTTGGTGGTCCGCCGTCGCCTTGGCCCGGCGCCGCTGTCCCACAAGCCTACCCTGGTAGCGCGGGCTCCAGGCTATCGAGCTGGTCTGCACGTAATCAGATCAACCCTGCGCATGCCTTTACCAGCGGTTGTATCTCGGCTAAAGGGTCATTCGCTTACAATTCTTCTGCCAATTTCGCTGGAAAACGGGGCATCACCACAGTACGCAAAGGAAATGCGGGGGACTTATGGCCTCACGGTGAAATTCGGGCAGGTATAATCCAATGACGTCGCTAAGCAATGCGAGCG
>NZ_JBFUIP010000248.1:0-5852 GCF_056401815.1 Aminobacter sp. P4_D5
GGGCGAGCCCGGTCATGACATCGAGCACCTCCTTGACCATCTCGGGATCGAGTGCCGAGGTTGGCTCGTCAAACAGCATCAGGCGCGGGTTCATGCACAATGCACGGGCGATCGCCACGCGTTGCTGCTGTCCGCCCGACAGTTGCGCGGGGTATTTGTGCGCCTGTTCGGGAATGCGGACCTTTTCGAGGAAATGGCGCGCCAGGCTCTCGGCTTCGTTGCGCGGCATGCGAAGAACCCGCCGCAAGGCCAGGGTACAGTTCGACAAAACAGTCAGATGCGGAAACAGGTTGAAGCTCTGAAACACCATGCCGGTCTGGCGGCGGGCGAGAGTTGTCTCCTTGGCGTGGTCGCCCAGCCGGATCGTGCCCAGGGTCACGGTGCCCTGCTGATAGGCTTCAAGCCCGTTCAGGCAGCGGATCAGGGTGGATTTGCCCGAACCTGACGGTCCGCAGATCACGACGCGAGACCCGCTTTGTATGGTGAGGTTGAYCTCCTTCAACACATGGAAGGTGCCATACCATTTGTTGAGCGAGGCGATCTGGACGGCGAGCTGGTCGTCGGTCTGGGTCATGGTTCTCTCTGTGCTTTAAGTGAACAATCTAAGTGTCTGAATTTGCGGAGACGTGACCGACCGCGGGGTTACCGGTTTGTCGGCCCAAGCAGGCGGATCTCAAGCCGCTTGATGGCTTGCGAAATGACGAGTGCAAGACCAAGGAAAATGAGGCCGGCAACCGTTAGCGGCTCGGCGTAGCGATAAGTGTCAGACGCAATGTCGAAGGCACGTCCGAGCATCTCGGGCACCGCCAGCACCGCCAGATAGGGCGTCGCCTTGAGGATCGAAACGAAGTAGTTGCCCATGGGGGCTGCGATATTACGCAGCATCTGCGGGGCGATGACAAAGATGGTGGCATCCATCCGGCT
This sequence comes from Aminobacter sp. P4_D5, assembly GCF_056401815.1. Classification (NCBI taxonomy): domain Bacteria; kingdom Pseudomonadati; phylum Pseudomonadota; class Alphaproteobacteria; order Hyphomicrobiales; family Phyllobacteriaceae; genus Aminobacter; species Aminobacter sp. P4_D5. The sequence continues at coordinate 925 of NZ_JBFUIP010000248.1, forward strand.
CAGCCCCAGGGCCCTTGCGGCTTCGGCCTGACCATTGGGGATGGCATCGATGCCGGCCTTGAACACCTCTGCGAGATAGCCGCTGTAATAGAAGCTGAGCCCGATGATGCCGACGGCAAGCGCACCAAGGCGAATGCCGTAAAACGGCAATATGAAATACAGGCAATAGAGCCAGACCAGCACCGGCGTTGCCCTGATGAAGTCGATCACGAAGCCGACGAAGAGGCCTCCGACACCGCCCGAGCGGCGGATGAGTTCAAAGCCGAACCCGATGGCCGAGGCACCGAGGCAGCTGAGGGCCGCCACCAGCAAGGTCATGCCGATGGCGCTCAGGATTGTTGGCACCGTCGACAGCGCAAACGCGACATCAAACGCCACGACGCGCCTCCCTTGCCGGGTTGATGCGCCGTTCGGCCCAGCGCCCGAACAGCGCGACCGGATAACAGACGATGAAGTAGGCCAGCAGCAGTGAGGTGTAGATCGGCACAGGATCGTATTCGATCTGGGAGATCTCCTTGGCGCGGAAGGTCATGTCGGTCAGCGTSACCAGCGAGRCCAGCGATGTYGCCTTCACCAGTTGGATSAGCTGGTTGATGAAGGTCGGGCTCATCGCCACCAGCGCCTGSGGCAGYTCRATGCGCAACAAGATGGTGGARCGCTTGAGCCCMAGKGCGTGGCCAGCTTCTTTTTGGCCACGGTCSAGSGCYTGCAGGCCKGCCCTGACGGCCTGGCTKGCATAACCGCCAATGTTGAGCCCSAGCACCATRGCAGCGACTGTCATCGCSGACAGCGCCASTCCGGCCAGGGGCAGGGCGTAGTAGAAGACAAACAGCARRATGATGACKGCAGAGCTGCGCCAGAACTCGATGATCGASGTCACSACAAACCGYRCMGGACCCGTCGTCAGATAYTGGGCGACGCCGAAGACAAGGCCRAAGGGRATGGCAAAGACAAGGCCRTAGAGYGTCACCARGGCGGTGACACGAAAKCCCTGCAGRATGCCGAGCCAGATCTCGAGCATACTCATTTGCCCGCACCCACAGTGCCAGCACCGTCGGTACCCGCGCCATTGCCACAGAGCTTCTCCACGGTGACCGTATTCGGCACGACCTCAGTCTCGCCAAAGCCATATCGGGCCATGATCTTGGTCACCGTGCCGTCCTGCGTCAGGGCAGCCAGTCGTTCATCCCACAGCGCTCTCAGATCCTGGTCTTCGGCGCGGAAGGCGACAGCTGCATAGGTCGCCTGTTCATCTGTCGTCACGAACGGTGTCGCACTCTCCAGGCCCTTGGCCTTGCCGCCCGCAAGCAGCCCGATGACGGTGGGAGACGACAGCACCGTCACATCGATGCGGCCGGAGCGCAGGGCCGAGATGTTGGCTTCGATGTCGGGGAACAGCAGCATACGGTTTTCAGGCACACCGGCTGCAGCCGCATTCTTGACCGAGACACTTCCGCGTCCGGCACCCATGATGATCTCTTTGCTCACAATATCCGCAAAGCTATGGATCTGTTTTGGGTTGCCAGCGAGCACGATGGCGGCGTCGTGCACCTTCAGATCCGGAGACCCGAAGGCGACCTGCCGGCAGCGCTCAGGCGTGATGGAAAGCCCAGAGGCAACGGCATCGAAGCGCCCTGCCAGCAGACCCGGAATCAAGGCCCCAAACTCGGTGACCCGGATATCGAGCTCCTTGACGCCGAGTTCGGAAAAGGCAGCTCTCAGCAGGTCCGGGTGCCATCCCTTGGCCTCGCCAGTGGCTTCATTGCGAAAGCCCCAGGGTGAGCGGTTGTGGATGCCAATGACGATCTTGCCCTCGCGCAAGATCCGCTCCTTGGTGGTCTCGGCCCAAGCCGTGCCACCCAACATGATGAGCACTAGCGCAAAAACTGCACTCCATATGAGTGCGAGCCGCACAGGACTTCTCAAGCTCATTTTCTCTCTCCCATTGTTGTGAAGGTGCCTRCTCGACGGCCGATGCAGGGACGTCTGGTGTGTGTTGGCGCGTGCCATCGCAGTCTCGCCTCCCGCGATCCTGCAGTGGGTTCAGCCTCGCCGCCGGCGGCTTCCGGCAGCCGTCTCGCCGTCTGACATGTATGCGCGGGGTCGGCCGGTCTCGCCGTCCAGGCCGGGGCTGTCGCCAGGCTGATTGCCGCCAAGCTGGCTATCGCCGGGGCGCGGCAGCACGTGCCTGTCGCGGTCGCTCAGGTCCTTGAGATCCGCCAAAACCGACTGAATTTGCGGCCAGGGAAATGACGAAGTGTCATCCACGTTCTCGCCAGCGCCGACTATGACTTTTAGTTTGGCGATGACCCCGACAAGTGACTGTGCGGGTGTGTCTGCCACGGCATCGAGGATTTGGTCTTCAGCTTCAATGGCCTCGATCTCGGCAGCGCGGACCCGCGAGTATCCGACCTCAACATCAAGCGCGTCCCAACGTCTCTGATGATCTGTCAGGGCCGCTTCTTCAGCTGCGGACATCGTGCTGGAAACGGCGTTGTTACAGCGCGCCGGGCTACCAGCCGAAGGCCGATGGTATCCCGGAGCCGAAAGCGATGTGTCCCTCCCGCCGTTACCCGGTCCGTCGCTGGGATCAGAAGAGCCCAGGGCGTTCCTGATCCGTGTCTCCAAGCGCTGCTGCAGTCGACACAGAACCACGACCATGTGGTGTGCTTGTTCCCACTCTTGCAGCAGAACAGCGCATGGGTCGAGCGGCGCAAGCAAACGCGCGGCAAAACTCTCGGCAGGTCCGGTGCAACCTGCAGAGCCGTCAGCTCTCACCTTGTCATCCACAGCATAGCTCCTCCTTCGTCGCCCTGGGATGACGAAGGGCAAAGCTGTGGTATTGTCGGAATCAGTCATGATCCGAGCTCCACTCATTCGGGGGTTGGTAAGATTGGTAAAAGTTCAGACACCCAAGAGGGCGGCGAAAGCAGCCTGGGAGGGCGAATAGAGGAACACGTGAGTTTACCGACGCGTTTAGGACGAAGACTGCGTCGAACTACTGGATGCAGGGCGTCTACCTGAACGGGTTAGTTCGGCATGATTGGTACCTAATTTGTACTGTACTCAGAAACTGCAGCACGACGAGAATAAAGTCAACATGAAAAAGGCAATGTCGCCGGAAATATGTATACTGCCTTCACAAAGCAGAGCGGCGCGCGCGATGCTCGAGCTATCTCGTGTCGAGTTGTCTGAAAGAGCGGCTGTTGGAGAAAGAACGCTGACCGATTTTGAACGGGGGGCCCGGACGCCGTTGCGAAACACGTTGATCGCAATCCGTCGGGCCCTCGAAGACGCGGGCGTCGAGTTTATCGCCGAGAATGGGGGAGGGCCGGGAGTCAGATTGAAAAAGCCACTCTGAAGTCGGCGAGTTGTTTGCCAGACCCATTTTACTGCGCTCAGGGCGGTGGTTGATGGGAGCCACATGGCATTTGATGAGATCGCAATTTCCATCTGATTTGCCTAGCATCGTGATATCGACCTCATTCCAGAGGAAGCTCGCTCAGCATGCGACTTGTTCGTCGTTCCAATGGCATATGATCCTTGTGCTGGTCATATGCAGACAATCCGATCAGATCAGAAACTACCCGCCAGCAGGATCTGAGCGCTTCCGAGATCTGTGACAATATCGCTACGAAACCGAACGCCAACAGTCTGCAGCGGGCTTGTTTCAACATACAGATCATCGACAATCAGATGCACGCGGTTCCATCCGCCGGGATGGGGCTTGTCGCGATCTGCCATCCTGCAGGACCTATTGATCCGCGAACCAACAGCCGCAACTCTCCACGCATCGCACCTACGACGGCAGGCATATGGCTCGACAAAAGTGTTTCACGATAGGTCTTGACGTCGTCATTGGTGTAAGCACTCGCACGGTACATACCGCACTCTGCCAAAACGGATGACAATCATGAAAACGATTTTGCTACTGGCACATCCAGGGCATGAGTTACGGCTCTTTCACTGGATGGAGCGGGTCCGGCCGGTGGTGTGTATATTGACGGACGGGTCCGGCGGAAACCAGTCGTCCAGGACAAAATACTCAAGGGAAACGCTAGCAGCAGCAGGAGCTGAGCCTGGGCCAGTTTTTTGCCAAATGTCCGATCGGGATTGGTACGATGCAATCCTTGCTGGGGACGCTACGCCCTTTCGCAATGTTGCGAATGTGATATTCGAAATTGTCAAGGACGAGACAGCTGTGACTGTCGTTGCTGACGCTGTCGATGGCTACAACCCCGTACACGACTTGACGTCGGCGATCGGGAAAGCGTTGGCTGCAAGGATCACTGCTAATGGTGCAATAGTTACCCATCTGGTTTCCGCTGCCGTGCCGGGCGTTGCGGGCGGCAGCAAGATAGAAATGTTGCTCGACCCTGCCGCGCGCGAGCGCAAGGTCGCTGCACTTCGAGCTTATACACCTCTTGCTGAAGAGGCCCGGCGTATATTGGAACAAGCACCCGAATCCTTTGGGTGCGAGGTGTTGATACGACAAGACTTTAATTGGGAAGAACGAGTTGAGCCGCTATGGGAGACGTTCGCGAAGGAGCGTGTCTCGGCTGGCCGCTATGCAAATCTGATCACCTACGGTGACCATGTCTTGCCGATTGCTCGCGCAATCCTGAGCTAGAGCTGGGGCTAGGTTGCGCCCAGTAGGGTTTCTATGCGCTTAGAGCGATGGAAACGAGGCCGACCCCCAAGCGCCGGAGATCAGCGCTGATCTTGACTTCAGCTGGCGCGCAAGGCTCGTCAATGTGAAACACCAGCCAGATGGGGCCTTCTACCATATATTTGCTCGCTATCGGCACGCTCCACTGCACAATGGGGCCCGTGATTTGTGAGGTGGACGCAGGCGTGTGCTGAAACTGCCGTTTTGATGCGAAGCTCCCGTTTATGATTAGATCAACCGTTATCGTCGGGTGCTTCTC
>NZ_JBFUIP010000249.1:0-5797 GCF_056401815.1 Aminobacter sp. P4_D5
CGATCATCCTGTCCGGCATCGAGATGGTCCACATGATGCGCAAGCGACAGGCGAGATACGCCTTCAATCCGAATCCGTCCCTGGCCGAACAGTTCGCAATTCTTGCCGCATAATTGGCCTCGGACCAGCCTTCTTTGCGCTTCCAATCAGCCGTTGCAACAAAACCTCGCCATGAGCATATGAATAGTCTAGCGCGAACGTCAGGTTTTGGTAATTAACACCCACCATTTTGATGGCACCAAGCAAGAGTTGCCTAGTGGATGTCTACAGCAAAGCAATTGTGGAATCGAGAAAAATGAGGTGTGCCTCATTTACCAAAAATGACGTCTCTTGGACGGGGTGCTCCAATGTGCTCAGCATGTTCCATGCAGAGTTTCGGGACAAATCACTTAGCATAGCGAGCTCGTCATATCCGCCGTATGCTGCAACTACTTCGCAATACCGGGTATGATGCAACTTGGTTGGATTCCATTGTAATCAGAGGTGTAATCAGATGCTGGCTTCGTTTCTGAAAGTTCCAAGCTCAACTCAAAAGATGTCCGGCCACGCCGGCCATTGCGGTTTTTTCTAGCTATCGAGGTCTTTTTCATTCTCGATCAAGCTCCCGGTTCTCTTTTGGCAAGACGTACTACTACCGGCTTGACCCACCCGTCTGGCGACAGCAGCATCCAATCGGCCGCGGCCCATATCAGGCAACAAGTCATGAAGCTCAGAGACAACAGCAGTTCCTGCAAGTTTTCCAGCAGCGCAAGCTCCCGCCAGAGCGCAGCCCCGCCCACAAGGACCGCTGGTACACGGCTTACCAGGACCAGATCCTTGCAGAAATCGGCAACGCGCATGCCACCCAAGGCACTGCCGAATTTTCCCGCTGCGTGCAGTAAACCGGCCGAAGCGGCAAGCCAGGGATTGCCCATGATGACCAATCCGATCCCGAGAAGGATTGCGCCGATGCCAGAAAGCACATCGCCTTGTCGATTGAGCTTGGGATYGGGTGGCGCGCCGTTTGACCAGGCCCTGGTGTAGAGGAGGCCGCCCCAGAAAAACACGAGCGCGGCGCCAGTTAACGCAGCAGCCGCCGGACTGCCTACAACATGGACAATGCCGCGGCTCCACACGCTGGCCCCGTCATCGCGGGAAACATCCGCTGCGAGTGCGACGCCGAGCCCGACGATGAAGCCCAGTGAATTGCCCAAATTGTAGAGCATGCCGGGATCTCGCATGCGGCTCTCGATCCGCTGACGAGCGCTACCATGAGTCACGAGAGCACCGCATGGTCGCATGTAGTAAAATAGCGAAATAGGGCAACTGCTCCTCCATAGATGTGGAAGTGGATGGCCGAGCGGGGCACCTCATCGTGGCGTTTGTCGCGTGATGTTGCTGGCATATTGCGCGGCCGTGGTGCCGACGATCTCCAGAACAAGCTTGCGCCGAAGCGCCATTGCATATTCTTCCGGCTTGCTCGGCGCGATCACAAAGGCTCCCGCCCCCGTGATAACGTTGTTTTCCAGATATCCCGGCAGGTCATCGGTTATTCCGGGGTCGTCCCGCGAGACCGCAATGCCGTTGACTATGTAGCCGACTTCGAATGCTCGCGCCCGGCTGTCGTTGAGCGGTAGCCCGTCATTGTTGGTGCCGTTCGTGGAAACGTCGATGACCTTGCGCCCCGCATGGCCGGGATAACTGTCGAGCAGCAATCTGCCAGCGTCGATGGCGAATGAAAGCGAGGTTTTGCCGCGCCCCCTTGGCTCGGTGCCGTCGCTTCCACGTTCAAGGATGAGGCCCGCCGCATTGCTGGCATCTTCGGCGCCGCATAGTCTCGTCCAGGGAAGGATGACGGCCAGCTTCCCAACGCTCGACCATTCGACATAGGAGATCGCGACGCATCCGATCGGACCGCCTGTAATGGCATTGGCGACCTCGGCGGATCGTAGCGCCTCGACATGACCGTTGAGCTGCAGCTGAGCCGTATCAGGGCCGATAGAAGAGGACCTGTCTACGGCGAAGACAATCGCCGTGTCCACCGCGTCGCCCTCGATGGCAAATGCCGCGTCGGGCGAAAACGCTACCGAGTGCAAGGCCACGATTGCGACAGCAAGTGAGCCGCAGAAGGCGCCCCTTTTTCGAGCCGAAAATTTCCGACCGGCTGAAAACATGCTCAAGGCGGTCGGGCGTGAGCGTACTCCGACGGCGAGGGCTGAGTTTGCCATATGCATGCGAGAGTCTCCGGATCGGGAGATTGGCTTTGGCTTCAGGGACGGATCGCGTCCGGTCATCGCCCGTCGAAATCGAGCGGCGGCCGGCCCTTTTGACGCTTGTCCCGGCCGCAAGGCGCCCGCATCAGCATCAACAGCCTGATGACATCGTGAAGGACTTCGGAGATATCTCTCAGCCAAAAGCGTATCATTTTGCGCTCCCTCGCCACACGCTGTCTTGCCATTGTTGACATGACTGTACCTTCCGGCCGGAGACTTAAGCCTCGCTCCGCCGAACGCGTTACAGACTTGCTCTTCCAGCATCTGCGATGGTTATCGGGGGATTGTTGTGGAAATATTTGATCTTAACAAAATCAAGCGTTGCCAAGGAGGAACGGGCCAGTTGAGGCAGACTTCATTCGTCCTTTTTCTTTCGGCGAGGTGAAGAGGGATGCGGACGATGCGCTTCGTTGTGGCGCCGCGTCTACGGGGCCAGGATTGATGTTGCGCGGCTGGTTGATGTTCTCGGTCCGGCCGAATTGCTGAGAATGTCGTCTCCACTTCCTAAGATGCGGAACGCTCCCGTAGAGGGCGTACCGCCATGTTCAGGAAAGACTAGTCACTCAGCCGCCGATGCAAGCAGATGGCACTGCTCTGCCCACCCCCCACGATAGGTGTCCCTGTACTATGGTCATCGTCTGCTGACCATTCGAGTAGGTTGTTCCGTCTGGTCCCATGGCGGGCAAATCGATAGCGGTCGCTCCGTTGATGGATACCGAGGCGTGGTCACCGAGGAGGCGCACTGCCAAGCGTGTGCCGTCCTCGCACCTGTAGTCACTGACGGGATACGGGTTGCCTGCACCGATCGCCGCGCCTGATGCGGGAAGCTCGATGCTTGCAAGCGTCAGGACGCTGATTGCTGCGATCGATAGTTCTCTCCACATGATAGTCCTCCAAGCTGGCCCACTAGCGTAGGCGAAGTGCCCGCACGAAAGAAGTCGGAGGAAAAATTCCTCAAACCGCGCGAAGTCCYAGATCTCGTCCGTCAATTCCGCCGGGCCCGATTTGCGAGCCATACTGGTGTTGCTCCTGGCCTTGGTGGCCTGTGTTGGCCGAGGCCGTTGGGGTGAAGCATCGCGGCCCCGTGGATCTCGCCAACTTCGATCTCACGCCAGTGGCCCGATTGCACGTTGATGCGTTGTTCGGAGCATCCTTCAAGGGCAATTTCGCACGCGAGGATGTTGCTCAAACCAGGTCGTGTCGAGGGCTAAGTCGCGATGCTCGTAGATACTCCTGAGCGGTCGCTCGCGTAGATGATCTATTCGGGGTAAATTTCAACACCGTCTTGCTGCGACTTGTTGAACAGAATGAATACGAGAGGGTTGCCGGGCTCGGACATTGCATCGCTGCGCTGTCCCGAAATCTCTCCAGCCACTTCGGCTGTATACTCCGCTACCACTTCGCCGAAGCTGTTGCGCTGGATGGCCACTTTTTGTCCGGGCACAACTTTGTCATTGAGTTTGACGAGATGCTCGACGATCCCACCGGCAGTGGCTAGAACCGGGAACCCGCTATTGCCGACAAAGACAGCCATGTCCTTGGCAGTGCGGCCTATCGGTCCGGCAACGATCCCGTAATGCTTGAGGACGTTCATCGTCCCTTCCACGAACAGCGCGATCATCTCACGATCCAGTACGCGGGCAGCGCCGATCTCCGGTGCAATTGCCGGGATTCCCGCGTCTATGAACGCATTGTGCAAGACCGTGGGATAGGCGGATTTCGGCATGTTGAGAATCTGGCCGACAGGATAGAGATCCAACATCGCCTTGACCTCGGGCCTGTCTATCTCGCCGATGTTGAATGCGGTGACTTCGAACCCGGTCGTCCCAGTGTGGAAATCGATCGCTGCTTCGGCGTTCGGTCGCAGTAGCCTGTTGAACAGCAGCCCTGCATGGCGGCTAGCTGCAGTGAGGCCGTTCTCATTTCCGGGCCATTCCCGATTCATGTCGATCAGATCGATGCCTCTGCCCTGGTTCGGCCACCGGCGTTGCATGCTTTCCAGAGCGGGGCGGGATATGTCGGTGACTGCCGTCACCGTGCCGGACATCTTCGTCGGATCGAGCTGGTTCACCACGGTCTGGACAGTGTGTATGGAACTCATCTCGTCACCATGCACGCCGCTTGTCAGGACGACACGCTTGCCCGGCTTGGCCCCCTTTGCCACAGTCACCGACACGTACCAGTGCTGCCCTGTGGGTGTCTCCACACCCTGAAAATACAGGCGATGCTTCTGCCCGGCTTCCAGGTCGTTCACGTCGAGCGAAGTGATGACCTTCTTTCCGTCGATGACGTCACCTGTGTAGGAGGTCCCTTGGGTTCCAGTCGGCGCCGCATTTGCTGGTACCGAAGCCGCTCGTACCTGCGTCGGTCCCGCCACCAGCGCGGCAGCCGCACCGATGGTGGTGGCCGACGCAATTATGAAGTCCCGACGATCGAGCCGTTTTCCATTTCCATTCGCCATAGATATGGTTCCTTGTAAGAGGATCTCCGCAGATGGTTTGCCATGTGCGTCGAATCTGATCAAACCTGTTGCGTCCAGAATAGTAGTCCACTGGGCTCTTCATCGAGTACAGCCCAGCAGAAAAGAAATGGACACGGCGCCCAAGATTGGGATGGTATGCAAAGCTAGGCGATGCAGCACCAAACCGAGCTGAGCAATCGCGTCAGGCACCTTCGAGACCGAGCAATGCTGTCCAGGGGGTAGCGATGCTGGAGGCGCCTAACAGATTGCGCTCGGCGCCAATTGGTCGGTTACCCCGCAGGCACAGCTGACCTATTCGGCTATCGATCGTGACGACTTCACCGGCCTCTTCAGCGGCGCGGTTTCGCTGGCGGATACGCATAATCTCAGGGAGCGTCTCGCCAGACAAGCCGTCTCTATGCCTACGGCATCGCAAACCTCTACTACGACTTACAGTCGAACTCGGATGTCAGGCTTTCCGCTGTCAAGCACACCAGCGAACAGGACGCGTTGTGGGGTCGCCTCGGTCTTGGGGGCACCTTGGGCAATGAGAAATATGCCCTTTATGGCGAGGCCACGATCGACACCAGTCTGAACAATTTCGGAGACAGCTATACCCTGACGGGAAGAATAGGCTTGAATGCCAAATTCTAGGCGGACCACAATGAGGAAATTGCTTCCTCATTGTGGCGGATACGTCGGCTTTGCGCTTGAGCGGACATCCTCCAGTGCAGACCGGAATGACCGACGCGGTACGGAGGATGCCCTTAGGGGCGACCGCCTGGACCCGTATTCATCTCCCGAAGCTCGGTTACGAACTGCTGAGGCCGCAGGTATTTCGAGGGAACCTTGTATCCCATGGAGCGGGCGATATCGCCGGTAAAGGCGTTGCAATTGTAAACCGAAGCCTGCCAGAGCCGCGTGGTATCCTGAAGCTTGCGTATGTGCGCAACGACGTTGTTATACTCGGCCTGGTTTAGCATCACCCGCCAACTCGCTGACCTGTATTGTTCTTCCAAGTCGCCATCGCTCGCTCCGGTTTCGGCGGGCACCGGCACAAAATGACCAAGGACGTAAGGAACTT
>NZ_JBFUIP010000250.1:0-5753 GCF_056401815.1 Aminobacter sp. P4_D5
GAGGCGTTCGCCCTCTTGGGTCAACTGTAGAGCGGATCTTCCAGCTGTAGTGGTCCAGTTGGCGAGTTTGTATCCGACAACGAAGTCGATTGCTCGAGCGAATGCCGGCTCCACTCTAAAAGTCCAAGGCATTGTGCCTGGCCTTGCATTTACGACAAGATCCAACAAGTAGTCGCTTCTGGCAGAGCGGATCGCATCATTGAGGATATGCAACTTCGCAAGAGAAGCCTGCTTAGAACGAGAATTTCCGAGCATTAAGACGATTAGGGAAACACGCCATTCGATTCGGAGATCACCAGGCACAGCAATTGGGCGCCTGCGGAATGAKAACCTTTCGGGTTGAACTTGAAAGGTCATTGTTGGTCATCCGGAAAATCAAGTGGGCACCGAATCAGCCATTCACCAACTGTCCCAACTGCGACAGTCGTCGCGAAGGCGCCTGGCATGCTGGGAAGATCCTTTGAAAGAGCATCTTCAAGGCGTGCAACGCTTTCTTGAAGCTGCGCGCCAGGCAACACGGAAGTTGCACCGACTGCGGCCAGACGCTGCTCCTCTGCGGTTAACGTCTGAATGGATCGATCCCAGAGCGCGGGATGGTTTAATTTGAGATCAGACAGTGCGTTTTCGCGATGCAAATGAGCACGAATGTAGGTATCGCGACGCTGTGCGATCTGTTGCGGAGTAAGTGTCGCCTTAAAGCCTCTTTTCAGCTTTTCGGAGAGACGACGTCCGATTTCGCCCTCTTGCTCGGCCGCGATGTCAATATTCGGATCGTGTGCCGGAAGTTTCAGCGGCATGACTGATTGCTGACGCAACCCCTCAATTTCTGCAGCGAAGTCTTCTTGGGAATGAACGAGCGCTTCAAATTTCTCGGCTAGAAAGGGCAAGTCGTGGGCGCGCAGGGCGAGCCCTTGCGCACGAACATGTGCAACAACGTCTTTGTTATCGAGAAACGGGCAGAGAAGTATCCAGCGGTCGATCGAGAGACCCTTGAGAATCCCCGACAGCTTGTCCTGGTTTTTCAGGATTTTATTGAGGTCCCTTGTAGCCTTCGCCTTCTGGGCCGTGGCAGCTTTTTTGAGATCAGAAGTCTCCTCTGGGGCATAGCATTGGTAGATTGTGCCGCCGATAAAAATGAACTCGATCCCGGCATCACCGGCCACGGTATCGGGGACGCATTGAACGTTCTGGTGTCCATGCCGCAATTGTACGAGCTGATGAGTGTAACTCTGCCACTCGTTGCCATCCCATGCTCGCCGATACTTCATAGCCCCCCCGATTTGCTCCATTGGTAGAGCAACAAATCTGGGATGCAACTGAAAAAGCACACCAACGATGCAGATCGCAAACGCTTAAAACTTCGGCTTCCGTTTTCCATTCGGTAGCCGGGCGATCCTGACAGCTGCAATGTGGCCAGCTGACGGAGCTGTGGTTGACACGCGGCCCTCTCGCAAGCGGACGCGAGTAGAAGACTGTGAACGCGGCGCATGCCCGCGATGTCATGCTTCCTCCTGGCTTAGCCGTAGAGCTTTTCCACGATTTCAGCGCCGATGAGCCTAGGCCTACCACCGCAACTCATTGTAATAGCAGCCCTTCCCTTGCGGTGTCCGGCCACAGAAGCGTGGATCGAAAAATTTTCTTTTCCACACCCCTTCGCACCTCAGCGATAATCCACCCATCGCCCTCAGGGAACCCGGGTCATGAACCGGATGCCTGGGGAGGGCGACGGCGTCCGGGCTGGCAGGGGATACGGTGCCCCTGCTGGGTGATGAGCCCCCAAGTCCGGGCCTTGCAGCGGCTGGCGGCGCGAAAGCGTTGAGGCGTCTGAGCGGGGCAAGAGCGCTGGCGGACGCATGGCTGCGCGTCACGCATTAGCATCACAGAGACGCAAGGCCATGCGTCCGGTTCCCAACCCCGGCTTCATCAGCGCGGGACACTTTTGCGCGCCCAAATTTCCCCCAACCACCCCTGCCCGCGCCACGAAACCCGGCGCGGGCGCCAACCGGAGACAGTTCATGCCGAGGAAACGCAAGCAACAAATCGAAATCATCGACCCGCCGCTGCCGGGCTACGGCCACCTGCCCTATTCCATGCACAACGCGCTTGTTCTGGCCGTCAGCATCGCCGCCACCATGGAGGGGGCGCACGAGAGGTGCCAGCGCCGCGAATGCCGCAATTTCGGCCGCTGCCGCGCCTCGCCGACCGAATTCGGCCGCGCCGGCTTCTGCCCGGTGCCGCTCGGGCGCGACTCCGACCGCCGCATCGAGGGCATGCTGTTGTTCACCATGCAACTCGCCCATGGCTGGCGGTGAGCTTGGAACATGGCCCCCTCACCCGACCTCCGCTTCGCTCGGCCGACCTCTCCCCGAGGGGCGAGGAGATTTGCCACGGCGCCGCCCACCTCTTCTGCGCAGTAGATACAGAGGCTCGAAGCCGCCGCCGACCTCTTCTCCCCAGCGGGGAGAAGGTGGCCCGCAGGGCCGGATGAGGGGGTATGGCGCGCGACGTCGACGACCTCCCTCCCCCTTGTGGGGAGGGATAAAGGGTACTCTTGGAGCGCTGGGGCAAAAAACCCCCACCCCTGCCCTCCCCACAAGGGGGAGGGAGAAGCAAGAACCTCACCCGACATCCAGCACGATCTTGCCGATATGCTCGCCCTCTTCCATGCGCTCATGCGCCCGCCAGGCTTCCCGGAGCGGGAAGATCATGTCCATGACAGGCGCCACCCGGCGGGTGGCGAGCAGCGGCCACACCTGGGCTTCGAGTGCTGCGGCGATCGCGCCCTTGAACTCGGTGGTGCGCGGCCTGAGCGTCGAGCCGGTATGGGTGAGCCGCTTGACCATCAGCCGTGAGAAATCGGCACTCGCCACCGCCCCGCCCTGCGTCGCGATCTGCACGATGCGGCCGTCGATGGCGGCGGCATGATAGTTGCGGCCGACATAGTCGCCGCCGACCATGTCCAGGATGACATTGGCGCCCTTGCCGTCGGTGGCGTCCTTCACCGCCTGGACGAATTCTTCCGTCTTGTAATTGATCGCGCGGTCGGCCCCGAGCTTGAGGCAGGCAGCGCACTTTTCCTCGGAGCCGGCGGTGGCGATCACATAGGCACCAAAAGCCGAGGCGAGCTGGATCGCTGTCGTGCCGATGCCCGACGAGCCGCCATGCACCAGAAGCGTTTCGCCCGCCTTGAGCGCGCCGCGCTCGAACACATTGTGCCAGACGGTGAAGAAGGTTTCGGGCACGGCCGCAGCTTCGGTGAAGGTAAAACCCTTGGGCACGGGCAGCGCGTTGGTCTCGTGCACCTTGGCGTATTCGGCATAGCCGCCGCCCGGCGTCAGCGCGCAGACCGCGTCGCCGATCCGCCAACGCGTAACACCCGCGCCAAGTGCCGCCACCTCGCCCGACACTTCGAGCCCGGGCAGGTCGGACGCGCCAGGCGGTGGCGGATACGCACCCTTGCGCTGCTGCACGTCGGGCCGGTTGACGCCCGCCGCATGCACCCGGATCAGGATCTCGCCCGTATCAGGCTCCGGCAGGTCGCGCTTTTCCGCCTTGAGCACGCGCGGCCCGCCGGGCTGGGTGATCGCCACCGCGAGCATCTTGTCGGGAAGTTGGGCGACGTTGGCCATGTCTTTTTGTTCTCCGCTGGTCCGGTGCGCCCCGGACTTACATGTCCCGGACTTTACATGTCCCGGGCTTTACATGTCCCGGGCTTTACATGTCATTGACCACACTATGTATTCTGATTGGCAAATCAGGCAAACGCCTGTCTGGAGATGAAGGAGAGCGACATGGCGCTGTTCGACGACGAGCCGAAAAAGAAAAAGACCGTCCACGAGATCGGCCAGGACCTGTCATTGCTGTCGGTCGGCGAACTCAACGAGCGCATCGCTGCCCTGCGCGCCGAGATCGTGCGGCTCGAGGCCGAGCTCGCCGTCAAGGGCTCGACCAAATCGGCGGCCGAAGCATTGTTCAAGCGCGGCTGATCCTCGCCCGCCACCGATAAGCCCCAAAGAGGCTATCATCACATTTTAGCACCTAATTGATTCGTGGTGGGACAACAGATGCTCGCAACCTACCGGCCGATCCTGTCGTTGCTTCGCGGCACCGCCTTCCTGCTCGCCGCCTCGGGCCTGCATGGCCTTCTGCTTCCGCTGCGCGGCCAGGAAGAGGGTTTCTCCACCACGGCACTCGGCCTGATGGGCACCGCCTGGGCGGGCGGCTTCGTTGCCGGCTGTTATTTTGCCCCGCGTGTCGTCCGCCGCGCCGGCCATGTCCGCGCCTTCGGCACCTTTGCGGCTTCCGCTGCGATCATCGCGCTGCTGACTGGCCTGATCGTCAACGAATATGTCTGGATCGCGCTGCGCGCCTTCACCGGCTTTGCCATGGCCGGCGCCTTCATGGTCATCGAGAGCTGGCTCAACGAGCGCGCCACCAACGAAAACCGGGGCACTGTCTTCGGCCTCTACATGATGGTCACCTACGCCTCGATCATGGCCGGCCAGATGATGGTCGCCGGCGGCGATGTCAGAAGCGACGCGCTGTTCATGGTCACCGGCATCCTGTTTTGCCTGTCGCTGATCCCGACCGCCGTTTCGAGCGCCGCCCACCCCAAGCCGCTGCAGGACGTCTCGCTCGACATCAAGGGCCTCTACGCCAATTCGCCGGTCGCCTCGGTCGCCTGTTTCCTCATCGGCGTCGCCAATGGCGGCTGGGGCACGCTGGGTGCGGTCTATGGCGCGCGCGTCGGCATTTCGACGCCTCAGATCGCTTTGATGATGAGCCTGGTGGTGGTCGCAGGCGCTGCCCTGCAGATCCCGGTCGGCAAGGCCTCCGACAGGACCGACAGGCGTTATGTGCTGATCGGCGCGTCGCTCGCCTCGGCGATTGCGGCGGTTCTGATCTTCCTGGTAGCGCCACGCTCAGGCCCGTTCGTGATTGCCATGACGGCGAGCTACGGCGCTTTTGCCTACACGCTTTATTCGCTGGCGGTGGCGCATGCCAACGACCACGCCAACCCCGAGGATTTCGTCAAGGTTTCGGGCGGCCTGTTGCTGCTCTATGGCTTTGGTACCATGGTCGGCCCGCTGCTTGGCGCTGGCCTCATGGACCACATGCGGCCGGAGGCACTGTTCCTTGCCACGGCTGCCGCACATTTCACCTTGGCCGGCTACACCGCCTTGCGCATCAGGCGCCGCGCGCCGGTTCCCATCGAGGATCGCGAGGCGTTCCAGACCCAGCCAGCCGACCGCAGCGCGACACCGGAATCGCTGCGTCTCGACCCCAGGCAGAAGGCCGAGACGGAAATCTGACCGCCGCACATGAACGGTGCGGGACAATACGGCAGCCTTGCGACTCATGGTTGAGATTTGGAACCTGTTGCGGCACAAAGGGAGCCATGACAGCTGACGACTCCTTTTTGGCCATATCCGATGCCAACCGGCGCCATCTGCTCGAAGAATTGCGGCGCGGCCCAAAGACCGTGGGTGAACTCGCGGCCGGCTTGCCGGTGTCGCGGCCCGCAGTGTCGCAGCACCTCAAGGTACTTCTGGATGCAGGCCTGGTCAGCGCGCGCGCCGAAGGAACGCGCCGCGTCTACGCGGTGAGCGTCACCGGGTTCAGGAAGCTCAATATCTGGTTAGATCAGTTCTGGGATGCTTGAGAAGCGACGGGGAAGTCGCCTTGGCGGCAAGCTCGGAGAGTTCGCACCCACCTAGGTTGACAAAACACATCACCCTGTCCCGGCGGCGATG
>NZ_JBFUIP010000251.1:0-5725 GCF_056401815.1 Aminobacter sp. P4_D5
TTCTTCGCACCCCCCTCTGGCCTGCCGGCCATCTCCCCCGCATGGGGGGAGATCAGCAGCTCGGACGACTACGCTCCTCTTGCTTTGCGCKCGATTGGCGATAGCAGGTGTGAGGGCCAATCTCCCCCCTTGCGGGGGAGATGTCCGGCAGGACAGAGGGGGGTGGCGTGCAGTGCAGACGCCGCAGAATTCGGCGTTCCCATGCTGAAAGACCTGCCTCTCGCCTTCCGCTTTGCCTCGCGTGAAATGCGCGGTGGCCTGCGCGGCTTCATGATCTTCCTGACCTGCATCGCACTTGGCGTGGCCGCCATCGGCGGGGTCAATTCCGTTGCGCGCGCCATCACCGCCGGTGTTGCCAGCGAGGGCCAGGCATTGCTCGGTGGCGATATCCGCTTCCAGCTCATCCAGCGCGAGGCGACCGGCAAGGAACTGGCCTTCCTCGAAAGCCTCGGCACCGTGTCTCACAATGCCGGCATGCGTTCGATGGCGCGCCTGGAGGACGGTTCCGACCAGTCGCTGGTCGAGGCCAAGGCAGTCGACAGCTTCTACCCGCTCTACGGGGCGCTGGTCACCGAACCTGCCTTGCCGCGCGACGAGATGTTCGCTGAAAGATCGGGCGTCTTTGGCGCCGTGGCGCCGGACCTGCTGTTCGAACGCCTCAATCTCAAGCTCGGTGATCGCATCAAGCTTGGCGGCTCGACCTTCGAGCTCAGGGCAAAGCTGGTCACCGAACCCGATGCGGTCTCCGACGGCTTTGGCTTTGCGCCACGCTTGCTGGTTTCGATGGAGGGCCTGACCGCTTCCGGACTGATCCAGCCGGGCAGCCTTGTCGAGCATGCCTACAAGATCCGCTTGCCGGTGGGCACAAGCGAAGCCGAGGTGTCAGCGGTTCGCGAACGCGCCAATGCCGAATTCCCCGAAGCCGGCTGGAGCGTGCGCACCCGCACCAATGCCGCACCGGCACTTTCGGCCAATATCGAGCGCTTCACCCAGTTCCTGACGCTGGTCGGGCTGACCTCGCTCGTCGTCGGTGGCGTTGGCGTGGCCAACGCCGTGCGCGCCTATCTCGACGGCAAGCGCGGCGTCATCGCCACCTTCAAGAGCCTTGGTGCCTCGGGCGRCTTCGTGCTTTCAGTCTACCTCATCCAGATCCTGCTGATCGCAACCGTTGGCGTCGTCATCGGCCTCGTGCTCGGCGCAATGATGCCGTTTGCCGCAAGTGCGGCCCTGCAGTCGGTCATCCCGGTGCCGGCTGAAGCAGGCGTCTATCCCGCAGCGCTCGGCATGGCGGCATTGTTCGGCATCCTGGTCACGCTCGCCTTCGCCATCCTGCCGCTCGGCCGCGCCCGCGATGTGCCGGCAACGGCACTGTTCCGCGAGATGGGGTTCGAGGGTCGCGGCCTGCCAAGGCTGGTTTACATCGCGACTGCCTTGGGCATTGCTGTTGTGCTTGCGCTGCTGGCGATCTGGTTTGCCGGCGATCGTCGCATCGCCACGATCTTTGTCGGCGCCACCATCTTCTCATTCCTGGTGCTGCGTGCCGTGGCCAGTGCCGTACAATGGCTGGCGCGGAAAAGCCCGCGAGTGCGTTCGACTGCGCTTCGACTGGCCATCGGCAACATCCATCGGCCGGGCGCGTTGACGCCCTCGGTGGTGCTGTCGCTGGGCCTTGGTCTTACCCTGCTCGTCACGCTGGCGCTGATCGACGGCAATCTGCGCCGCCAGATCGCCGGCAGCCTGCCGGAGCGCGCGCCGAACTTCTTCTTCGTCGACATCCAGCCCGGCGAGGTCGACGCTTTCGCCAAACTGGTCGAGTCCGAGGCCCCTGGTGGCAAGCTTGTGCGCGTGCCGATGCTGCGCGGGCGCGTCATGGCGCTCAATGGCACCGATGTGCAGAAGCTCAGCGTGCCGCCGGAAGGTGCTTGGGTGCTGCGTGGTGACCGTGGCCTGACTTACGCCAAGAACATCCCGGAGAATTCGACGCTGTCGCAAGGCGCATGGTGGGCGGCCGACTATTCTGGCGAGCCGCTGGTGTCGTTTTCGGCGCAGGAGGGGCGCGAACTCGGCCTCAAGCTCGGTGACATGGTGACGGTCAATGTGCTTGGCCGAAATGTAACCGCCAAGATCGCCAATTTCCGCGAAGTTCAGTGGGAATCGATGGGCATCAACTTCGTCATGGTGTTTTCGCCCAACACGTTTGCCGGTGCCCCGCACAGCTGGCTTGCCACGCTGACCGAAGACAAGGCAGCGCCCGCCGACGAATCGCGCATCCTCAATTCGGTGACTCGCAGCTATCCCGCGATCACCACGGTGAGGGTGAAAGATGCGCTCGATGTCGTCAACCGGCTCGTCGCCCAGCTGGGCACGGCCATCCGCGCCGCGGCGGGCGTCGCGCTGATCGCCTCGGTGCTGGTGCTGGCTGGTGCGCTCGCCGCCGGTAACCGCGCGCGCATCCACGACGCGGTGATCCTGAAGACGCTCGGGGCGACACGACGGACGCTCATCGCGGCGTTTTCGCTCGAATACATGCTGATCGGCCTTGCCACGGCGGTGTTCGCGCTTGCCGCCGGCGGGGTCGCCGCATGGTTCGTCGTCGCCCGAATCATGACCCTGCCTTCGTATTTCCTGCCCGAGGTCGCGGTCGCAACGATTGTCTTCGCGCTGGTGCTGACTGTCGGTTTTGGCCTGATCGGAACCTGGCGAGTGCTTGGCCACAAGGCAGCGCCTATACTGCGCAGCGAGTAGAAAATGGCGCTTTGGACTGGACTTCAACGACATTTGTATGAGAAATGTGCCCTCACAGCGGGTTTCAAGCCGTAACGGGCCTTGTTTAGACCAGAAAGAACCATCATATTTCGTCAGAGGCATGCTGGAGTCCCGCCAGCGGCGCCTGGGTTTCGGCCTGACACCCGACGGGGCAGAAGCAACAGAGGAAACCATGTCCGACTTTAGAAATTACCAGACGCGCATGGCGACGGCAGGCAGCCGCACCGACGCGTCGATCGACGAAGGCCTGCGCGCCTATATGCTCAAGGTTTACAACCTTATGGCGCTTGGCCTGGCCATCACCGGCCTGGCCGCGTTCGGCACCATGATGCTGGCGACTACCAATGATCCGGCCACCGCCGTCGCAACCATGGGCAACGGCAAGATGCTGACCAGCCTCGGTGTCGCGCTTTACGGCTCGCCGCTGAAGTGGGTCGTCATGCTGGCTCCGCTCGGCATGGTGTTCTTCCTGAGCGCCCGCATCCAGTCGATGAGCACCTCTGGCGCGCAGACCGCCTTCTGGGTCTTCGCGGGCCTGATGGGCCTGTCGCTGTCGTCGATCTTCCTGGTCTACACCAGCGCAAGCATCGTGCAGACGTTCTTCGTGACCGCTGCCGCCTTCGGCTCGCTGTCGCTGTTCGGCTACACGACCAAGCGTGACCTGACGGCCATGGGCTCGTTCCTGATCATGGGCGTGTTCGGCATCCTGATCGCGATGGTGGTCAACATCTTCCTGCAGTCGTCGGCTCTGCAGTTCGCCATCTCGGCGATCGGCGTGCTGGTATTCTCGGGCCTGACCGCCTACGACACGCAGAAGATCAAGGAGATGTATTTCGACGGCGACGACGCGCTCGTTTCCGGCCGCAAGGCGATCATGGGCGCACTCACGCTCTATCTCGACTTCATCAACCTGTTCTCGTTCATGCTGTCGTTCCTGGGCAACCGCGAATAGTCAGCTCTGGATCACTCGTGTTTCGAAGGGCGGCCTAACGGCCGCCCTTTTCATTTGCGCCGTTTCTTGCTCATATGTAGGCACAAAAATAGGTTGCCTAAAAAATGAGCATAACGATACGACACGCCTTGCCTGATGACCTTGATCGCATCACGCAGATATATGCCGATGCCGTGCTGAACGGCACGGCGAGCTACGAGCTGGAGCCGCCGACTCGCGCTGAGATGGGCGAGCGCTTCGAGGCGCTGATGGATGGCGGCTATCCCTATCTCGTTGCCGAGCGCGACGGCGCGATCATTGGCTACGCCTATGCCGGGCCGTTCCGTGCGCGTCCGGCCTATCGGTTCATCGTCGAAGATTCGATCTACATTGCGCCCGAGGCCAAGGGCGCGGGCATCGGCAAGGCGCTGATGCAGGCGCTGATCGACGAGACGACCGCGCTTGGCTTTCGCCAGATCATCGCCGTCATCGGCGACGGCCATTCGGAGAGCGCATCAGTGCGATTACATGAGCGGCTCGGCTTCCATCACACCGGGCGCATGGACGGCTCGGGCTACAAGCACGGCCGCTGGCTCGACACGGTGTTCATGCAGCTGGCGATGAATGGCGGGGCCACGCTTCCGCCCGATGCCAATTCGATGCCCGAGCGCCGCTTCAAGGCAAAGGGCGGCGAGGGCTAGCCTGATCCGCTGACAAGCGGCACGAAGCGCACGCCAGCCAGTGTCTTTTGGCTGTAGTCTTTTTCGCCTTGGCGCACGATCTTGACCAGTTGCTGGTCGCCGAGGGGCCCGAGCGGAAGGATCAGCCGGCCGCCGATGGCCAATTGCTGCTTCCAGGCCGGGGGCACCTTGCGGGTCCCGGCCGCCGACAGGATGGCGTCGAATGGCGCCTGGCGCTCATAGCCCTCCGTGCCGTCGCCCGCGATCACTTCGACGGTGGTGTAACCTAGCTGTTGCAGCCGAGTACGCGCGGTGTCGGCCAGAGAGCCAACACGCTCAATGGTGACGACGCGGTCGGCGATCTCGGCGAATATGGCTGCCGCGTAGCCTGAACCCGTGCCGATCTCCAGAACCTTGTCGCCGGATCGCAGCTCCGCCGCCTCGGCCATCAGCGCAACGATATAGGGCTGGGAGATCGTCTGGCCGTGCGCAATCGGCAAAGCCGTATCTTCATGGGCGTGGTCGCGAAGCGGCATGGGCACGAATTCCTCGCGCGGCACGGCAGCCATGGCTTCCAGCACTGCCAGGTCGGTCATGCCGCGCCCGGCGATCTGGTATTCGATCATTCTGAGGCGTGCCGCCCGGTAGTCGATCATGGCCTGCCTGCCGTTGCCCATTAACTTGGGCGAGGGCGCAAGGTTCCGCATGCAGGGTTGCCGCAGCGTCCGTATGATGGTGCAGCGCGGCAGCTCGTGCTGCATTGCACAAAATGCAAAGCTCCTATGCAATATCAACACTTTAAATCCTGGCTCACCGGAGCTAGATATGGGTCATCGAATTTGTCGGACCTACCTCCTCCCAGGTTTCCGACGAATAGGTCAGCGCCTACCTCCTCCCAGACGCTGGCCACAAATACGACACCCGCCGGACCTCCTCCCCCGGCGGGTGTTGTTTTTTCAGCCCCTCCCCACACATCGACACTTTCTTCCGCTACGCCGGTTTGCGCCGTGCTTGTGGTCCACATCTGGTCAAATTGCCGGACAGAGCGCGTGCCGTGATGACTGGTGTGGCGTTTGGGTGGCCGAACAGGCTATAGGCAGTGCCAAGCGTCTCCTGGGCCCAGAACCCCGGAAGAAACAAACGACAACGCCCCCGGCTCGCGACGATCCCAAAAACGCGCAATCAGCTTGGGGTGGGTGAGGAACGAGGAAAGGAATTCAGCATGAACGTGACCAGCGAAACCGCTGCCCTTCTCGAGCGGCTCGGCGTTGCCAAGGCCGATTTTAGCGGCGGCGACCTGATCGTGCGCAGCCCGGTGACCGGCGAGCAGATCGGCGCGCTCAAGTCG
>NZ_JBFUIP010000252.1:0-5632 GCF_056401815.1 Aminobacter sp. P4_D5
GATCAATCCCATGGCCAGACCAATGAAAAGTGCGGTCAGCCCGCGCAGCGTGGAGTCGCCGAAGGCGGCCGACACGGTCATGAAGGCGAGGATCATCAGCGCGAAATATTCGGCCGGGCCGAAAGACAGCGCCATCTTGACGACCGTCGGCGCGATGAAGGCAAGGCCGATGGTTGCGATCAGGCCGGCAACGAACGAACCGATGGCGGCGGTCGCCAATGCCGGTCCGCCGCGCCCGGCGCGCGCCATCTTGTTGCCTTCAAGCGCCGTGACAATCGAGGCACTTTCGCCCGGCGTGTTGAGCAGAATCGACGTCGTGGAGCCGCCATACATGCCGCCGTAGTAGATGCCGGCGAACATGATCAGCGATCCGGCGGGATCGAGCTTGTAGGTGACCGGCAACAGCAGGGCGACGGTAAGTGCCGGACCGATGCCGGGCAAAACGCCGACGGCAGTGCCGAGCGTCACGCCGATGAGCGCATAGAGCATGTTCATCGGCTCGAGAGCCGTGAGCAGTCCCTGCGCCAGCAGACCAAAGGTATCCATTTAGAGCCGAGCTCCCTTAAAAATCGCTCAGAACAGCAGGTGTTCGAGCGGGCCGGCGGGCAGCGAGAGCTGCAGTCCCTTGGCGAAAATGATCCAGATGACGAAGGAAAGCACGATGCCTAGGGGAATCGTCTTCCACAGCGGGCCGCGGCCGAACGCGCGCGCCGTTGCGGCAAAGAGCAGTCCCGTGGCGATCGAGAAGCCGGCTGCCTTGAGCAGCAGCATCTGGGCGACAAGGCCGCCGACGATCCACAGGATCGGGCTGATTTCCTGATGCTCGCGCTCGGGGAAGTCACCACGCCAGGCTTCGAAGGCCGTCCAGATCGACAGACCGAAGAACGCCGCAGCGATCACATAAGGAAAGGTGGTTGGGCCGACGCGCGCATAGCTGTTGCCGGCGCCATGGCTAGCGGTGCTCCAGGCGATGACGACCGAAACCGCCATAAGCAGCGCGGCGATGGCAAGCGCCGCCCAATCGGGGCGGCGCCTTTCTTGTTGCTGGTTGTCCAGGCTCATTTCACCAGGCCGATGTCTTTCAGGATGGCGGACGTCGCTTCGGTGTCCTTCTTCAGCTGTGCTGCGAAGTCGTCACCGGCGAGGTAGGTGTTGGCCCAGCCCTTGTCGGCGAGGATCTTCGTCCACGAGGCCGAGGTCACCATCTTTTCGACGTCGGCCAGCACAGCTGCCTTCTGCTCGGCCGACAGGCCAGGAGCAGCAGCGACCATGCGCCAGTTCTGGATCGAGACGTCAACGCCGCCTTCCTTGAAGGTCGGGGCGTCGATGCCTTCGACCTTGGCGTCAGACGAGATGCCGATGATGCGCAGCGTGCCAGCCTTGATCTGCTCGGCGAATTCGCCGTAGCCGGAAATGCCGACGGTCACCTGGCCGCCGAGAATGGCGGCAAGCGCTTCGCCACCGCCGGAATAGGCGATGTAGTTGACCTTGGTCGGATCGACGCCGACAGCCTTGGCAATCAGGCCGGCCGTGATGTGATCGGTGCCGCCGGCCGAGCCGCCGCCCCAGGAAACCGCACCTGGATCAGCCTTGAGCTTGGCAACGAGGCCTGCCATGTCCTTGATGTCGGAAGCAGCAGGTACGACCAGCGCTTCGTATTCGCCGGTCAGGCGAGCGATCGGGGTGACCTGATCGAGCGTGACAGGCGAGGCGTTGGTCAAGATCGCGCCGACCATGACATAGCCGCCGACGATCAGCTGAGCCGGGTCGCCGCTGGCCTGGTTGACGAACTGGGCGAGACCGATGGTGCCGCCGGCGCCCGGAACGTTGTTGACCTGCACGGAGCTCGAGATCTTCTCGTCCTGGAGCGCGGTCTGCATCGAACGCGCGGTCTGGTCCCAGCCGCCGCCAGGCGCTGCGGGAGCCATGATCTTGTAGTCGGCCGCTGCGGCCGGCAGAGCGAGCGCGCCCGCGATGATAGATGCCAATACGAACTGCTTCATTGCTGTTCCTCCCTTGCAACCCGCATGCGCGGGGCAAATGCTTTTTTCAGTTTCGAGGCCCGCGCCTGAGGCAGCGTCCCGGAACGTCAAGGGAAGGAATGGACCGTCTAAATGAGCCGGCCACTTGTGCAGCGTTTCCAGGGCCCCATTACGCGACGATATTGCGYCGCTGGATAGCCTTTGAAGAAACGTGTTCGAAGTCCTCCCGAACTTTCCGAGCCCTGCCGCCTCCAACGGATGGGCCGAAACTTCCCTATCGCAGCAACCTGACATCAGACTGACACCGATGCAACAGCTTGGGAACATCGCATGATCAGGGGCTGCGCAGCGCCTCATTCCAGCGCTCGATGACGCGGGATCGCTTGACCTGGTCGAGATAGACCATCAGGCCGGGACTGACCGGCACCGGGCGCAATTGGCCGCCGAGAACTTCCTGCATCCGGTTGGCGGTGTTTTCGCCCGATACGTCCGGATTGACGGCCGCAATGTGCAATTGCCGCGCCATCACCGTCTGGCCCTCGGCCGACATGAAATATTCGAGATAGCGGCGGCCGAGGTCCGGCGACTTGGCGGCCGCCGGCACCAGGCCGATGCGCGACATCACCACCGTGTAGTCTTTGGGCAGGACGATGCCGACATCAGGGTTGCGCGCCGCCCAGTCGGCGGCATAGGAGCCCAGGATGTTGTAGCCAAGCACGAAGCGCCCGTCGGCGATGCGTTCCAGGATCGCGCTGCTTGTCGAATAGAGCTTCACGCCCGCTGCCCCCATGGCGCGGATCACCGACCAGATGTCGGGATATTGCTCCTGGTCGCGCGCCATGAACATGAAGCCGACGCCGGAGCGCTCGATGTCATACGTGGCGATGCGGCCATAGACCTTGTCGCCCTGGGCCTGGAGGAAATCGACGAACTGGCCGCGCGTGGCGGGTGGCGGCGCGTCCTTGAAGCTCGGCTTGTGATAGACGAACACCGCCGGCTCGAAGGTCAGCGCATAGGCGGTGTCGCGCCAGTTGGCCCAGCGCGGCCAGCGGTCGGACAGCGGCAGCCGGCTTTCCTGGGCGTAACCGTCATTGGCGAGCTTGACCTGCAGGTCCATGGCCGAGGAAAAGGCGATGTCGGAAGTGCCCTTGCCGGCGTCGGTCTCGGCCACGACCCGGTCGTAGATGTCGACCGTCTGCAGTTCCTCGTAGCGGACAATGATGCCGGGATTGGCCTTCTGGAAGCCTTCGAGCATCGGCTTGGCCAAAGGCGCGTCGAGCGAGGAATAAACGACAAGCGTGCGCGCGTCCGAAGCGCCGTTGAGTGCTGGAAAGACGGTGACCTCGGCCCAGGCGGGCGCTGAAAGGCAAACAAGGGCGGCGAGAATGGCAAAGCGCATGATCGCTCGACCATGCATCAGCCAAGCGAGCGGCACAACGGCGAAGCGCTATAGATGCGTGCAAGGGGCTCTGGACCTTTGCCTATCGAATAGGCATCGTCATAGCGGGTGGGGCAAGGAGAATTCGGTTGCGCATTCTGGTGGTGGAGGACAACGCGACGCTGGCTGGTGGGCTGGCGGCGGTGCTCAAGGGCAGCGGCTATGCCGTCGACGTGGTCGGCGATGGTGCGTCCGCCGTGGCCGTGCTCGCCACCGAGCGCTTCGACCTCGTCATCCTCGACCTCAACCTGCCCGAGATGGACGGGCTCGACGTGCTGCGCACCATGCGCGGACGCCAGCATGACGCCGCCGTGCTGATCCTGTCGGCGCGGCATTCGCTCGACGAGCGAGTGAAAGGGCTCGACCTCGGCGCTGACGACTACATGGTCAAGCCCTTCGACGTTGGCGAGCTGGAAGCGCGGGTGCGCACCCTGCTGCGCCGCCGCGCCGGGCTCAAGGCGGCGACCGTCACCTTCGGCGAGGTGGCGCTCGACCTCAACACGCGCAGCTTTTCCTCAAACGGAGCTGCCATCGACATTCCGGCGCGGGAACTGGCGCTGCTGGAAACGCTGTTCATGCGCGCCGGCAAGGTCGTCGCCAAGCAGGCGATCATCGAATCGCTCGCCGGCTTCGACGAGGATCTGAGCGCCAACGCCATCGAGCAATATGTCAGCCGCCTGCGCAAGCGCCTGGCTCCTTACGGCCTGACGGTGCGGACCGCGCGTGGCATCGGCTATTATCTCGAAAAGCTGCCAAGCCCCTGATGGCCCGGACGAAGCCCTATTCGCTGCGCAGTCGGCTGCTGCTGTGGCTGCTGGTGCCACTGGTCACCATTGGCCTGATCGCGCTCGCCGACACCTATCGCGAGGCGGTGGACACGGCGAACGCCGTCTCCGACCGGGTACTGGCAGGTTCGGCGCTGGCGATCGCCGAGCGCGTGGTGGTGGCCGAGGATGGCGCGCTGGAAGTCGACATCCCCTATGTCGCGCTCGAAATGCTGACCTCGGCGGCACAGGACCGCGTCTTCTACCGTGTCGACGGCCCCCAGGGGTTCATCACCGGATACCAGAACCTGCCTGTCATCCAGGGGCTCGAACAGGAAGAAAGCGGCTATGCCGACGCGAATTTCCGCGGCGAGCCGATCCGGTTGAGCTCGCTTTCCCGCGCCGCTTCGACGGGTGCGACCTCGATTCCTTTCGTCGTTACCATCGCCGAAACGACCATCGCCCGCACGCAGCTGGCGCAGACCATCCTTTTGCGCTCGGCGCTCAGGCTCGCCATCCTGATCGGCAGTGCGGCGGCGATCGTCTGGCTCGCCGTCACCTTTTCGCTGCGTCCGCTCTACCGGTTGCGCGACGCGATAGCCGAACGCAATCCCGACGATCTGCACCCAATCGAACAATCGGTGCCCAAGGAGGTGCGCGGGCTGGTCGACACCGTAAACTCATTCATGGGCCGGCTCGGCTCGGCACTGGGTGCGATGCGGCATTTCACCGGCAATGCCAGCCATCAGCTACGCACGCCGCTGACCATCATCCGCACCCAGCTTGCCCTTGCCGCGCGCGCGCACTCGCTCGAAGAGGCGCGGCAGGCCGCCCGGATGGGCGACGAGGCGGTCGCTCATGCCGAGCGCGTCATCGCCCAGCTTTTGCTGCTCGCCAAGGTCGACGAGGCGGCGTCCGACAGGCTCAAGAACCTTGGCGCGGTCAACCTGACCGAGCTTGCGCAGACGCTCACCGCCGATCGCGTTACCCAGGCGCATGCCGCTGGCATCGATCTCGGTTTTGACGGCGAAAAGGCACTGTTTGTACGCGGCGAACCGATGCTGCTCAGCGAAATGATCCGCAACCTGATCGAAAACGTGCTCGCTTATGCCGGCAGCGGCGCGGAGGCGACGGTCAAGGTGCTCGACGGTGGCACGGAGGTCGTGCTGGAGGTCGAGGACACCGGACCGGGCATCCCGGCGTCGGAGATGGAAAGTGTTCGCCAGCGTTTTGTGCGCGGGCGATCGGGCGACAAGCCAGGTGCAGGGCTCGGCCTGCCGATCGTGGAAGAGATCGCGGCATTGTTCGGCGGACGGCTGGAGCTGCTGGCAGGCGCGAATGGCCGTGGCCTAAGGGTACGGATTGCGTTTCCGTCTATAAAAACGCTGTAGAAATTGCCCCTCATCCGCCTGCCGGCACCTTCTCCCCGTAATGACGGGGAGAAGGAA
>NZ_JBFUIP010000253.1:0-5620 GCF_056401815.1 Aminobacter sp. P4_D5
ACCATATCGACGTCTGGGGCTGGCGCGGCATGGCCTTTGCCAAGCGCAAGCTGCCCTTGGTCATCGGCGCCGAAGCCTCCGGAGAGGTCGACGAAGTCGGCCCCGGCGTGACGGGCCTTGCACCCGATCAGCTGGTTTCGATCTATGGCGCCCGCACCTGTGGCCTGTGCCGTCCCTGCCGCGAAGGCCGCGACAATCTGTGCGAACACGTCTCTGGCGTGCATGGCTTCCATCTCGACGGCTTCGCCCAGGAAAAGATCAACCTGCCGGCGCGCCTGCTTGTTCCCGCTCCTCCCGGCGTCGATGCCGTTGGCGCTGCGGTTGCTCCCGTCACCTTCGGCACGGTCGAACACATGCTGTTCGACAACGCCAAGCTTCAGCCGGGCGAGACAATCCTCATCCATGCCGGCGGTTCGGGCATCGGATCGGCGGCAATCCAGCTCGCCAAGAAGATGGGCTGCACCGTCATCACGACAGTCGGTTCCAATGACAAGATCGACAAGGCCAAGGCCCTTGGCGCCGACCATGTCATCAACTACCGCGAGGATCGTTTCGAAGGCGTCGTGCGCAAGCTGACCAAGAAGAAGGGCGTCGACGTGGTTTTCGAACATGTCGGCAAGGACACCTGGGCAGGCTCGATGTTCAGCCTCAAGCGAGGCGGCCGCCTCGTCACCTGCGGCTCGACATCAGGCGTTTCGACAGAAATCAACCTGATGATGCTGTTCCAGCAACAGCTCAAGTTGCTTGGCTCATTTGGCTGCCGCATGGAAAACATGGCCGACGCCATGCAGAAGATGGCTGCCGGACTGGTCAAGCCGATCATCGACACCGAGGTCGACTTTACCTCCATCGGCACCGCGCTGAAGCGGATGGAAGGTCGCGACGTGTTCGGCAAGATCATCCTCCGCATCGACTGAGGATTTTCCCGAATTGCCCCGCAAGAAGGCCAGCAAGATCCCCAACCCCACGGTCATGAAGATCATGGGGCATCTGCGCATGTTCAATTACTGGCTGGTCGCGCAGGTAGCGCTGGTGGCGCTCAAGCTGTTGCGCTTGCTGCCGGTCGACAAAGGGCTCAATTTTGCCGATCGCGCCGCTCGCACGGTCGGCCCCTGGTTCGGCCGTCATCGGGTCGCGCTGTCCAATCTGCGTAACGCCTATCCTGAGAAAACCGACGCCGAAATCGAAGCCATCGCCCTCGACATGTGGGGCAATATGGGCCGGCTCGGCGCCGAATATATCTTCCTAGAACAGATCTTCGACTACGATCCGCAGGCGACGACGCCTGGCCGTATCGAGGTTTCGGGTATCGACCATTTCGTGAAGATCGCTGGCGAGGACAAGCCGCACATCGTCTTCACCGCGCATCTTGGCAATTTCGAACTGCTGCCGATCGCTGCCGCCACCTTCGGCATGAAGATCACAGCGCTGTTTCGTCCGCCAAACAACCCCTACCTTGCCGAATATATCTTCTCGACGCGTAGCTCGAATATGGGGGATCTGCTGGCTTCGCAGCGCGGCGCGTCCTTCGCGCTGGCAGGGATTCTGGACCGGGGCGGCAATGTCGGCGTGCTCGTCGATCAGAAGTTCAATCGCGGCCTGCGCACGAAATTCTTTGGCCTCGAATGCGAGACCAATCCGGTCCTTGCCATGCTCGCCCGCCACTATGAATGCGACGTCTATCCTGCGCACTGCGTCAGGCTGCCCGGCAACCGCTATCGGCTGACCGTGGACGAAAAGCTGACGCTGCCGCGCCGCGCCGACGGCACGGTCGACGTTCAGGCGACCACGCAGATGCTGAATGACACGGTGGAGCGCTGGATTCGCGAAGACCCCGGCCAGTGGATGTGGTTCCACAAGCGCTGGAACCTGTCCCAAGGCAAGCGCCGCAAGGTCAACGCTGCCGGCAAGCTGGCCGCCGATTCCTGAGATTGTCCTCACCCGCCGTAGTAGTTCATCACCGCGTGGCGGGCTTCGGCGAAGAACAACCAACGCTCGACGACCAGGCCGAGCGCATAAAGCAACACCGCCAGGACTGCAGCCAGCAGGGCGATCGTGCTGCCACCCGCAAAAATGGCCACCAGCAACAGCACAGTAGGTATCACCCCGCCTGCGAGAATCGCCAGCATCGATAGTTTGAGCGCGTGCTTGCGCGCGACCTTAAAGCCCATTTCGCGGGTCAGGTAGTTGTCGTTGATGTGGGGCCGCTCGAACAACCTGACATGGCCGATATTACCGAGACCCGTGGCACTCTCCGGGGTCGACAGCGGCGCCAGCGTTCGCAGCCGCTTCCACCAGACACTTTTCGCCACCCAGGCGGCGATAACCACCACTAGCGCCAATAACGCGCACAAAACGCTACCGCTTCCCGAGATTGTGGCAACGACGGTTGCGAGCAAAAGCCCACCAGCCGCGGCAAACAGCAGGTAACATAGTGGCGTGAGGCCGGTGTTCCACGCCTGGATCGAACGCAGCGAGGCGTAGATCATCGCGGTGCAATAGACAGTGATGCCGCACATCACTGATCCGACCAGCCCGACGGCAGGAACATAGCGTCCCTCGACCACCGCGAACCATGCGGAAGTCGTCAGCGGCACGAAGGTCAGAACCGCCATCACGCCTTCGCGCGACAGCCAGCTCGATCGCCATTGCGACAGCGCCCGCCAGGCGCGCTGCGGATTGCCGAGATGCAGCGTCGACGACAACAGGCCGCCTCCGATCATCATCAGCGCAGCGATATGCGCGAGTTTTGCCGACAGGGTCGAGGCGTCGAGCAGGCCAAGCCCGAGCATCGCTGCGAGCCCGTAGCCGAGCCCGGAAAGCGTGGTGAATAAGATGATGGAAGGTGCGGGGTGCATTTTTTCAGATTCGGTCCAGCATACCGTCGAGCCAGGCAAAGAAGCCCTTGGCGCCGTCAGTGTTTTCAGCGAGCACTGTCGAACCAGCACTTGCGGCCAGTGGCTTGCGCGCGCGGGGCGGCAGATATTTGTTGGTCGGGCGTGTACCCTGCTCCGGCATGAGATCGTAGCCGCCGCGCTCAGCCACCATGCGCGAGACTTCTGAAGTCGGATCGGCGAGGTCGCCATAGTGCCGTGCATTGGCAGGGCATGTGCGAACGCAGGACGGCACGCGGTCGATTTCCTTCAGCGTCTCGTTGTAGACGCGGTCGACGCACAGCGTGCATTTCTTCATCACGCCTGCGGCGAGATCCATCTCTCTCGCACCGTAAGCGCACGACCACGCGCACAACCCGCAACCGATGCATTTGCTTTCGTCGACCAGCACGATGCCATCTTCGGCGCGCTTGTAGGACGCACCTGTCGGGCAAACAGTGACGCAAGGAGCATCCTCGCAATGCAGGCATGACTTGGGGAAATGCACGATGCGTGCCTCGCCCGCCTCGCCGATCACCTGCCCGCCCTCGGGCACGACCTCGAAGGTGTGGATGCGGTTGAGGAAGGTGCCTGAAACATCCGCGCCGTAGGGATCCTGGTCCGAAAGTGCGGCGCCATAGCCGCCGGTATTCCACTCCTTGCAGCTGATGACGCAGGCATGGCAGCCGACGCAGACGTCGAGATCGATGACGAGTCCGAGCTTTTTCGGTGTCGGCAGTAACGGCAAGCTGGTCATGGCGCGCCCTTTCCTTCTCCCCGTTCACGGGGAGAAGGTGGTCCGAAGGACCGGATGAGGGGCAGCGCAAACCGGCGGCGATTGCGCTGCCCCTCACCTGCCTGCCTGCATCCTCTCCCCGTGAACCGGGAGAGGAGACTTGTCCGCGCCGCAGCAATCCTCATTTCGCCCACTCCTGCCCGTAGCGCAGTTCGTCGGGATGCGGCCGTGCCGGCGCGACAGCCGAAAAATGCGGCTCGCTGACTTCAACCGGTTCGGCCTTTTCGATTCGTACGCGCAGATCATACCAGGCAGCCTGGCCGGTGATCGGATCGGAGTTGGACCAGCGCATCCCGTCGCCCTTGGGCGGTAGAAGTTCGTGGATCAAGTGATTCATCAGGAAGCCTTTTTTGGCTTCGGGCGCATCCTTGTCGAGGGCCCACGCGCCCTCGCGCTTGCCAATGGCGTTCCAAGTCCAGACCGTGCTCGAGTTGACCGCCTCCATGCGCGCGATCTCGACCTTGATGCGCCCATGATGCGAGATCACCCAGACCCAGTCGCCATCGACGAGCCCGATCTCGTCGCAGATCGGCCCGGGCACATAGAGCGGGTTCTTGGTATGGATCTGCCTCAGCCAGGCGTTCATCGAGCCCCAGGAGTGGTACATCGCCGCCGGCCGCTGGGTGATGGCGTGATAGGGATATTCCTCGCGGCTGACGGCCGCTTCCTCGAACGGTCGATACCACATCGGCAGCGGGTCGAAAGTGGCGAGGATGCGCTCGCGATGCGTCTGAGGCGCCACCGGTTCGCGCAGGCCTTCGGCCGAGAGCCGGAATTTCTGCAACGTTTCCTGATAAAGCTGGAAGGTCACAGGTTTCGGCTCGTCGAAGAAGCCCATGCGCACGGCGAAATCCTGATAGGCCTTGTTGGCGTGCTTGAAGAATTGCGCTTCAAGCGGAATATGCGCCGAAAAGAACGAGCCGTTTTCGATATAGCGCTTGAGCTGGTCGGGATTGGCCGCGCCGCGTCCGGTGCGGGTGCCATCGCTGCCGCGAAAGCCCGCCAGCGGGCCGATGCCGGGCCTGCGTTCATGGCGAACGATGTAATCGGCGTAATCCTTGTAGAGCGGCTTGCCATGATTATCGGCGAAGCCCGGCAGCCGCAGCCGGGCACCGAGATCCAGCAGCACGCTCTGGAAGCCGCGCACGTCGCGGTCAGGCTCGACCACCGGCCAGCGAATGGCATCCTGCACCGCGTCGGGCTCGGAGATCGGGCGGTCCAGCAGCGAGATGCAGTCGTGGCGTTCGAGATAGGTGGTGTCGGGCAAGATGAGATCGGCATAGGCGACCATCTCCGACGAATAGGCATCGGAATAGATGATCTTGGGGATGCAGTACTCGCCGGTGGCCGGATCCTTGTCCTCCAGCATCTTGATGACGCCCGCCGTGTTCATCGACGAGTTCCAGGCCATGTTGGCCATGTAGAGGAACATGAGATCGATCGGGTACGGGTCGCCGGCATGCGCGTTGGCGATCACCATGTGCATCAGCCCATGCGCCGAGATCGGCGCATCCCAGGAGAACGCCTTGTCGATGCGCATCGGCCGGCCTTCGGCGTCGATCAACAGGTCTTCGGGTCCCCTGGGAAAGCCGAGATGCGGGCCCGAAAGCGGCTTGTTGGAACCAAAATGTTCGGCTTTGCCGTGCGGCGTCGGATGCGCCTCGATGGGCTTTGGATAAGGCGGCTCGAAGCGGAAGGCGCCGGGACAGTCGACCGCGCCGATCAGCACCTGCAGCATGTGCAGGGCGCGAGCCGTCTGGAACCCGTTGGAGTGGGCCGAAATCCCGCGCATCGCATGGAATGAGACCGGCCGGCCGATAAACGCTTCGTGTCGCTCGCCGTTCATATCCGTCCATGGCTGGTCGATGCTGATCGCCTCATCGAATGCGACACGCGCGATCTCGGCGGCCAGACCACGGATGGTCTCGACCGACACGCCGGTCTCTTGGGC
>NZ_JBFUIP010000254.1:0-5588 GCF_056401815.1 Aminobacter sp. P4_D5
CCACCACATCGCAGCGTGGCACCTCGCGCCAGCGCGCCCTGCTGCTCGCCACAACGCTGGTGATCGCAGGCCTTGGCACAAGTTCCTGCACCACCGGCGACGTCTTCGCGCTCCAGCCGGCCGTCGATGTCGGCTCGCAGACAGCCTCCTTGCCCGTGGTCGAGGTAGCACCCCAATCGGTGCCTGTGGCCATGGCTGCAGCGCCGCAGCCAGACATGGCGATGATGGCCACCGCACCCCAGGCCATCGAGCCGACGCTCGACGCCCAGGCGCAATCCATGCCCGAGATCACCGCTGCCGCGCCGCCACCCGCACAGACCGTTGCTGCGCCACGGCCCGTCCAGACCGCGGCCCTTGTCCCGGCGCGCGGGCTGCAGGCATTGGTGCCGTCCAATCCCCAAATGGTCGCCTATCCCAAGCTCGACGATCCCTMGGAGCGGCCGCAGACAGCACCGATGCGGCCCGCCGTCATGCCAGCCGACGAGGTCGACTGCCGCGCCGACTTGAAGAAGCTCGACGTGCAATATCGCGACCTGCCGCCGATCAGTGACGGTGCTGCCTGCGGCATCGACTACCCGGTCAAGGTCTCGGCCATCGGCTCGGTACAGATGAAGCCCGCCGCTACCGTCACATGCGCCATGGCGGCGAGCTTCGCCGCCTGGACCAAGCGCGACCTGGTGCCGGCGGCGCGCCTGCGCTACTTCTCCGGCGTCAAGACCATCCACCAGGGTTCGAGCTATTCCTGCCGCAAGATCGCCGGTTCGCGGACCTTGTCAGAACACGGCAAGGGCAACGCGCTCGACATCATGCGCATCGAGCTCAACAGCGGCCGCGACATCGACGTCAAGAAGCCCGGCCTGTTTGCCTTCCGCACCCGCGGCTTCCTCAACACCATTCGCGCCGACGGCTGCAGCTATTTCAACACCGTGCTTGGCCCCGGCTACAATTACGACCATCGCAACCACTTCCATTTCGACATCAAACAGCGCCGAAACGGCTATCGCGCCTGCCGCTAAACTCGATTACCTGCCGATGGGGCTAAACCAACCCAGGATTTGCCCCTTCATCGAATTCGCGATAGAAAGTCGGTTCAATCCATTTGCGACGGCTGCATCCGATGGCGGGGAAACTGCGTAGACAGGCGACCCTGTGGTTTGCGGCCCTTTGTGCGGCCTATCTTGGGCTTGCCTATTTCGCCGCCCCCGAATTCTGGTCCTTCCACATCCTGCGCGACGACCTCAAGCCCGCCGCCCTGATGACGACCACCCCTGACGGCATTCCCGGCGACCCCATCAATGTCAGCCTGGTGGGCACGGAAGAAGATGTCATCGAGGCCTTCGCTGCTGCCCACTGGGACCGCGCAACCAGCCTATCCGTGAAATCCGACATCAAGATCGGCGAAAGCGTGCTGCTTGACCGGCCTGACGTCAACGCCCCTTTTCAACGCTGCTGTTTGACGGTCGCCGCGAGGACCTCGCCTTCGAAAAACCGGTTGGCAAAAGCRCTGAYCAGCGTCACCACGTCCGCCTCTGGGTGACATTTACGCCGGGTACTGACGGCCGGCCGACGTGGTACGGTTCGGCGAGCTTCGATCGCGGCGTCGGCCTCAGCCACGACACCGGCCAAATCACGCACCACATCGCGCCCGACATCGACGCCGAACGCGATTCGCTGATCCACGATCTCACCGCTGCCGGACAAACCGAGGCAGTCAAGACGATACCCGGCATAGGCTTCACAAGCGCCGGTCGTAACGGCGGTGGCGATCCCTACTTCACTGACGGCAAGGTGCTGATGGCGGTTCTTGTACCCCACAAGTAGCGCTGCCATCGCCACAGCACTGCCAAACTGTATTTTCGCTGCCGTCCTTTCGAAGGGGCAGAAGGAATGCTATGCAGCGACCATCATGTTATATGCTGAAATCGGTATCGTGGTCGTCCTCATCTGTGTGAACGGCCTTCTGGCAATGTCCGAGCTTGCCATCGTTTCTTCCCGCCCGGCGCGCCTCAAGGCGATGATCGACCGCAACATCAAGGGTGCAGGACGCGCACTCGACCTCGGCGCCAACCCGGGCAAGTTCCTGTCGTCGGTGCAGATTGGCATCACGCTGGTCGGCGTGCTGTCAGGCGCCTTTTCCGGCGCAACGCTCGGCCAGCGGCTGAGCGGCATGCTTGCAGAGTACGGCCTGCGCGCCGGTCTCGCCGATGCGCTCGGTGTCGGCATCGTCGTCGCCGTCATCACCTATGGTTCTCTGATCATCGGCGAACTGGTGCCCAAGCAAATCGCCCTGCGCGACCCCGAGGGTGTCGCCGTCCGTGTCGCGCCCGCAATGGCGCTGCTTGCCAAGATCGCAGCCCCGCTGGTCTGGCTGCTCGACATTTCCGGCCGTTCGGTGCTGTGGCTGCTTGGCCAGCGCGGCGAGAGCGAGGAAAAGGTCACCGACGAGGAGATCAAGATGCTGGTCGCCGAGGCCGAGCATCACGGCACCATCGAATCCGACGAGCGCCGCATGATCGCCGGCGTCATGCGCCTGGGTGACCGCGCCGTGCGCGCCGTCATGACCCCGCGCACCGAGGTCGACTGGATCAATCTCCAGGCCGACGAGGCTGTCACCCGCAAGCTTCTGATGGAAACCCAGCATTCGCGCCTGCCGGCCGGCGAAGGTTCGGTCGACGCCATGGTAGGCGTGATCCAAAGCCGCGAGTTGCTCGCCTCGCTGCTCGCTGGCCGCGCCTTCGATCCGCGCAAGCACGTGCGCACAGCCCCCATCGTCCACGATCAGGCCGATGCGCTCGACGTGCTCGCCACGCTCAAGCAGTCCGATGTGCCGATGGCGCTGGTCCATGACGAATACGGCCATTTCGAAGGCGTCGTTTCGCCAGCCGACATTCTAGAGGCCATCACCGGCGTGTTCCGTTCCGACCTCGATGAGGACGATGTCGACAACGCCGTCCAGCGCGAGGACGGCTCCTGGCTGCTCGCCGGCTACATGCAGGCCGACGAAATGGCCGACCAGCTCAACATCGACCTGCCGGAGAACCGCGACTACGAGACCGTCGCCGGCTATGTGCTGTCGCACATGCACCACCTGCCCGCGACCGGCGAATGCGTCGWTGCGCAGGGCTGGCGTTTCGAGGTCGTCGATCTCGACGGCCGCCGCATCGACAAGGTTTTGGCTTCCCGCCTGCCCGGCAGCCAGCGCGAGCCGGTAAGGTAGGGTATTCGCTATGCTACGCCTGGACCGCTGAGAGCTATTCGGCCAGCGGTCGATCATTGTCCTGGACCGCCACCGATATTCAACCGTCACGACATGGCAACTGCTCCGGCGGTTCAAGTCACCCGACCCACAGGCATGAAAAAAGGGCGGCACAAGGCCGCCCGGAAATTCCTTGGGAGGAAACTTGCTGCTCAGGCTGCCTTGGCTTCTTCGGCAAGCACGTCAGCTTCACGCGCGATCTTCAGCGCCTTCGCCCACCAGGTGATCTCTTCGATCAGCCCGTTGGCCGCCTGGTTGAGATGTTCGAAGTCGGAAAGCTTCTTTTCACCCTGGCGAACCGCCAGGAAGTCAGCCCAGACGATGTGGACGGCGGCCTTTGTCGGCGCCATCTGCAATTCCACCGCATGCATGCGCAGCTGCTCGACGGCACGTGCGCCACCGACGCCGCCATAACCGACGAAGCCGGCGGGCTTCTTGTTCCACTCCTTGGCGGCATAATCGAGCGCGTTCTTCAGCACGGCGGTCGGGCCATGATTGTATTCGGCGGCGGTGAAGATGAAGCCGTCGAACTCGGCGACCTTCTTTTGCCAGCGCTGGGCAACCTCATTCTGGGACGGCACCCAGGCGGACGACGCCACTTCATCGAAGAAGGGCAGCGGGAAATCTCTTAGGTCAACGATTTCGACCTCGATATCGCCGTGGGATTTTGCGATCTTGGCAATCCACTCGACTGGCGTGTCTGCAAAGCGTGCGGCGCGCGTCGAGCCGACGACGATGGCAATCTTGGGTTTGGACATGGCAGGAACCTTTCGGGCGTGAGTATCGGAGCGATACTGGTAACTAATGGATACCGACGCTATATAGGTGACTGAAAAACCCCTGCACAAGGAGGCACTTTTTTGATACCGAGGCACCCGCACCGCACCGAGGATTGCCGCGCCGTCAGCGATATCCTGCAGCGTGTCGGCGACAAATGGACCGTGCTCGTCGTCGGCAAGCTCGGCGACGGACCGATGCGTTTCAACGAGTTGCGCCACGGCGTCGGCGGCATCTCGCAAAAGATGCTGACCACCACGCTGCGCGGGCTCGAACGCGACGGCTTTGTCACCCGCACCGTATTTCCCACAATCCCGCCGCGCGTCGATTATGAACTGACCGATCTCGGCCGCGAGCTGCTCGTTCCCGTCAACGCACTTGGCGAATGGGCGCGCCTCAACCAGCGCCGCGTCGCCGAGGCACGGACGAAGTTCGACGCGGCGGCGGTGTAGACCAGCGTTTGAAGTGCGTCCTTCGAGGCTCGCCCTTCAACGCCGCGCGTGATTGTTCAGGGCGGTGTCGGGCTCGCACCTCAGGATGAGGACCCTCGGAGCTTCGTAGTCGCCAGGCTTTGAAATCTCAGTGCCTTAACGAAAAGAGCTCAAAGAAGGCCGCGCGGCGGTCCTCATCCTGAGGTGCGAGCCCGACACAACGTCCGAGGCTATCGATGGTTTCGGCGGCCAAGCCTCGAAGGACGCACGATCATTCCGCAGGCACCGGCTTGGGCTTGCCCTCGCCGTCGAGCGCCACCATCACGAAATCGGCGTGGGTCACCTTCTCCATCAGGTCGGAGAGGTAGCGCTGCGCCCAGGCTTCGACCTTAAGCGTCATCGAGGTGCGGCCGACGCGCTCGACATGGGTGTAGATGCACAGCGTGTCGCCGATCTTCATCGGCTTGGCGAAGGCCATCTCCTTGACCGCCGCCGTCACCACGCGGCCCCGCGCTCGCTCGGCGGCGCGGATGCCGCAGGCAAGGTCCATCTGCGCCATCACCCAGCCGCCGAAGATGTCCCCGGCAGCGTTGGCGTCCGATGGCATGGCCAGCGTCCTGAGTGTCAGTTCGCCGTGCGGCCGGCCGTCCGCATATTGCACCATCGCCTCACTCCAGGATTCGCATGTTGTAGCTCAACCCGTATCGTCCGGGCCGCGCGGGCGTCAACACCGCTTGGCCTGTCAAAAGCCGTCGCATATTTCACAGGCCATGCCGTAACCTCCGGTGATGCTCGCCCGGGCCGGCGCTAGTCTTGCTCCGACATCAAATGCCATCCGGGCGGCCAGCGTTCCCATGCAGACTTACGATTTCATTGTTGTCGGCTCTGGCTCTGCTGGTTCTGTCGTTGCCGAGCGCCTTTCCGCAAGCGGCCGCCACTCCGTACTGGTGCTCGAAGCAGGCGGCAGCGACCGACGTTTTTTCGTCCAGATGCCGCTCGGCTACGGCAAGACCTTCTTCGACCCTGAAGTGAACTGGAACTACGCCGCCGAGCCCGATCCCGGCCTTGCCGGCAATGCCGATCACTGGCCGCGCGGCAAGATCCTGGGCGGATCGAGCTCGATC
>NZ_JBFUIP010000255.1:0-5579 GCF_056401815.1 Aminobacter sp. P4_D5
AGCTCGGTAGTGCGGCGGCGACGCTACCAGCCAAGCTGCAAGGTACGCGTTACGTTCTGATGGTGGCCTCAATAGAGCCGCGGAAGAACCACTGGTTGTTATACCAGGTATGGCAAAACCTTGTTAGTGAGGGGCGAATTGATGCCGACGTCAAGTTGGTGTTCGTGGGGACTGGGCACTGGTTGACCGGCGATCTGATGCATCAGATCAGGAATAACCCCTTAGTATGCGATCGAATCGAGATCATATCGGCCGTCAGCGATGAGGAGTTGAGCCTCTGCTATGAAAACTGTCTGCTTACAGTCTTTCCGTCTTTCGATGAGGGGTGGGGTTTGCCTGTGGCCGAAAGTTTGATGCACGGCAAGGTTTGTCTTGCCTCGAATCGAGGTAGCCTGCCCGAGATCAGCACGCACACGGTGCTGATTGACCCACTAGATGTATATGCTTGGAGAGATGCAATCCAAGAATACGTGAATGATGACGTGGTGCGTTCCGAGAAAGAGAAGGCTATCAGGCAGAGTTACGTCGGCACCAGTTGGAAGCAGAGCGCAAGTCAGTTCTTTGCCACTGCAATCACGAGGTAGGCTGGGATTATGCGCGTATTGGCCCTTGGAACGTACCTGATTGACGAGYCGGTTCATGGCGGGCAAAGGCGAGCGGCGGAGATCGTCAAGATTTATGAGGAGATGGGCGTACCAGTGAAGTTTCTGGTGATATGCCCCGGCAAATCCAGCCAAAGAAGGACCACGTTGGATCGCGCCTTTCAAGCTGAATATCGCAAGAACGGGTGGTTCTATCCTCAGCCGTACCTGGAGGATATTTTCTCAGGTCTTATTTCTTCGCGTGACGACAATTGCATCAGTTGGCTTGTCGACCACGTAGATGATTTTCGTCCA
Organism: Aminobacter sp. P4_D5; assembly: GCF_056401815.1. Lineage (NCBI taxonomy): Bacteria > Pseudomonadati > Pseudomonadota > Alphaproteobacteria > Hyphomicrobiales > Phyllobacteriaceae > Aminobacter > Aminobacter sp. P4_D5. The sequence continues at coordinate 897 of NZ_JBFUIP010000255.1, forward strand.
ACCCATATACATTTCGAACAGCCATACCTCTATCCGGCGATAAAGGCGTTAAAACGAAGGGGGCGCTCTGGACATCGGCTAATTTACTCGTCGCAGAATGTCGAAGTTGAGATTAAGCGCGATATACTGTTGGAGCGCGGCGGAGAGCCATTATATGTTGGGCGCGCATTGCGATATCTTGAGCGCGTCGAAAAACTTCTTACCAAAACAGCAGATGTTGTCATTGCCTGCACCCAATCCGATGCTGCGGTGTACGCAGGCATGGGGGCAAGCGAAGTGCTGGTCTGTCCAAATGGTGCTCAGCCGCTCCCCGAAACGACTGTTCGTGCGAATTCGACCGAACCCTTCCTCCTAACGATGGGATCGGGACATCCGCCAAACAGCAGTGGCTTCGTTGAGATGATGCTCGGGCCTGCGTTGCTATTTCTGCCGCCGGAGAAGTCTCTAGCGGTGGCGGGTGGTATGTGTGCATTGATCAGGGCTGAGCCGAGCTACGAGCGCTTCCGTGAATCTAACAAGCATCGGCTATCTTTTCATAATCCGGTTTCCGACGCAGAACTCACGACTTTAAAGGAGCGCGCGCACGGGTTCTATCTTCCCATAACCTCCGGTGGGGGGTCCAACTTGAAAACTGCAGAGGCAATTCTATCGGGCAAATGGGTGGTCGCTACCAGCACTGCCTTTCGCGGCTATGAGGCGTTGAAAGAGGAGCGGGGAATCATCATCGAAGATGATCCAAGGGCATTTCGCAAGGCAATTCGAGATGTCTTAGCGCGACCACCGCTCGCGCTTGATCAGCCTGAAATCGAACGCCGAAGACAGGTGGAATGGTCGCATGCGCTAACCCCGTTGAGGGCTTGGCTGCACCGGCAGAGGTGACGTCTCACTGCAGCGCTGCAGATGGTCGGAGCGAGACATTTACGGGCAGAGGCAGTTGCCTCGCGCCTCCAATTTTCCTGCTTCGACCCCTCATTTGCCCGAGTGCCCCCTTTGATTCAGCGGCCGCGTTTCTTGATACCCACCATCATAGTCAGGCGCCGGGGACGCCCGTCCTTGTGAAAGAAAAGCAAGTCGGCCAGTTTTTGGACTGGCGCGCTGATGTTGGGTCCGGCAGCTCTCAGGGAGCTTAGTGCCGTCCTAAAAAAGCTCTGCTGGGCCTTCGCCAGATCGTTCTGGACCTCCGCCAGATCGCTTTGCAGCGATTTTGCTTGCCTGCGGCGTGCATCATGCAGCCTTCGCCGGCTCGCGGTTTGGCCACGCGCCGAAGCGACGTCCAATTCTAGGGCAAGAATTCGCTTTTTGAGTTGTTGAACGAAAACCGAGTCAATCGAAAGGGAGAAGCCATCCCAAATGTTGGGTCCGATCGCGAAACACGACGCGAGGTCTTTGTGGTCAGCGCTAACGTAAAATCGGTTCAAGCCATCGAAATAGACGAACTCATAGCCTCGGCGCAACAGCAGATCTTCCCATTCGGAATGGGTAGGTATTTTTGTGTTTGCGATCGTGCTTTCCAGAAGAACGACCCAGGGGCGAACGGATGAGTTCCCCCAGCTTTCGAGCACCTCTCGCTCCATACCCTCGACGTCGATCTTGAGCCAGTGAACGTCCGTATCGACGTAGGTGTCGAATACAGAAGCAAGGGTCATGCAAGCGACGCTCGTTTTCGCGACATCGCGTCCCTCCTTCTGATGTCTGCTAGCGAGTTCCCAGTCTGCAGTGCTGAGACCGGTGTCTTTGACCTCAAAGAACTCGATGTCCTCGGTCGCAAGGCCGATTGCTGCCTGTAACACAACTTCATCCGGTCGCGCTGCCCTCAGCCTTTCCGCATAAAATTGGGTGGGCTCGACATGGATACCCCTCCAACTGTGCTCATAGAATGCCAGGCTGACTGAATCCTGCATTGGGTCCTGAGCGCCGATGTCGATGTAGAAGCCGTTCTGGACCGTCTTAAGGGCACGCCAGAGAATAACGTCCTCGAAATTTTGAGCGTATGAGGTGAACAAGTTCTGTACTCGCTGAATGCTGCCGTTGATTTCGACGGATGCAGCGCCTACGCAATTTTACCCGTCGTGAGATAGATGCTGCTATTGAAGCACTGAAGCCACCTGAACTGGACTGGCTGACAATTGCAACCGCGAACGTCGATAAAATTGGGGAAGCTGGAGAGGCGCCAGAGTGTTGACTAAGTCTTTGCCGTTTACAGCGCGCACACCTCAGCAATCTTCGACTTTGACCGCAGAGGAAACCGAATGGAAAATGCCGACTATGTTCGTGTCCTGTTTCGAACCATGCTTGGTCGGGAGCCTGATCCCGAAGCGCTAGGGTTCTTTTCCGATGTCCTTGGCGATGAACGTGACGTAAGGCGCTTGGTTGATGAAATTGTCGCAAGCGAGGAGTTTGCAAATAGGCATGCCCCCTTCAAGGCAGCTAGCGACCTGCGCCCAGATATCTCTCGAACGATCAATATCGTGGATGTGGGTGCGCAGAAGCTTGCGGCTGAAGATCATGTTTACATGCCATTGATTGCGGCAGGATTTCCGTGCCGTTGCATAGGTTTTGAGCCTTTGTCGCACCACGGCACCAACTTGTCGTCAGGCGACATTGCGATGAGTGTGTATCCAAATTTCATAGGAGACGGTTCGCGGCAGACTTTTCACATAAACAACGACGATGCCACATCTTCCCTTCTTCCGCTCAATCTGGACTTCAATTCGAACTTTAATCATCTGGAAACGTTGAGAACGACCGCGACCGAGGGAGTGGATACATCTTGTCTTGATGACGTCCTACATGACTTGGCGTGGGTGGATTTGTTGAAGCTTGATATTCAAGGTTTTGAACTAGCCGCTCTGCGTGGTGCGCAGCAACTCCTTTCACGGACGAACGTAGTTCACTGCGAGGTCGAATTGGCCCCAATTTACATGAGCCAGCCACTGTTTTCAGAAGTCGAGCAATTCCTGAGAGCAGCTGGGTTTTCCTTCATCGATTTTGTGACGGAAACTCGCTATTCTTACACCAGAAGTGGTGTCTCCGGCCCGTCGGAGCGGCTAATTTGGGCGGATGCGGTATTCTACCGGGACAGCGGACCACTATCTCGCGAAGACCGGCTAGCACAGGCTGCCATTGCYATGCATGTGTACGAGAAGAACGGACTGGCTCAGCATGTACTGGCCGGTTGATGCATGCGTGTCGAGACCAAGTGTATCGCGGAAAGGCGGGGGCCGCCCAGGAATCTAAACTTCTTCCCACTTCTCATTGCCCGAGATGATCATCTCTAGCTGAGCTGGCGTCCAGTTCCTCATACGGTCGTTACTTTGAAAACAATCCAGTGCGGATCGTTCGGGCAACAGTTCTTCGCCAAGTCCATCGCGCACAAAAAAGGCATTAAAGCCGAGCGACTGGACCCCTACCAACCGATATCCTTTGGCGCGGGCAAGCTTGGCGAATGCCGCAAGAGACGCTCCGCATCGGTAGGGCTGCACCGATAAGTCGAGCCTGTAGTCAAACCTTGTAACCTTGTACGACATGGAGATGCTTTTTTCGGGGCCACAACTCGTGTTGAATTCGACCACCACGACGCGTGGTTGAACACAATTCAGGGCCTTCCAGATCCAATAGTCATTGCCGTCAAGATCGAGGGACAAAAGGTCAATGGGCCCGCTGAAGCTGATAACAAGATCGTTGATGTTTTCGGCGCTAATCCAAGCATCAACCAGTTTCGGCGGCGCGACACAGGTGCTTCGGCAAGTCGCATAGAACGCTCGGCCATGGGCAATATTCTGGGCGTCGCCGTCAAACAAAAGGCCATCCCAGCCGTGGTTTACGATCAAGTTTGCTGCGTTGCATTCCGTTCCGTCGCCGGCGCAAATCTCGAGAACCTTTCGATTCGTCGTTCCCAGCAAGGAGAAAATACAAAAGGAGTATGCCATCCTCACCATTCTGAGAGTGACATTGGAATTCCACGTCTGGAAAACTAGGTTGAGCAACGCCGCTTTGAGCCAGAGTTTTGTACCCCTGTCGAAGTAGGAGTTGCGAGATCTGTACTGCAGCGTTTGGATTCACGAGAGTTCCCGGGTTAACTCTTTATTATTGCTGTGTTGGCCTCGTAGAAGTTCTAAAGGTGTTGGCGGTCTAGCCTAGTGTTTGCACAAAGGCGTCAGGGTGTCATACTGTCTAAGCTTTTGTTTTCAAAGATAGGTGCCTTCGATCCTCAGCCATCGACTCGACTCTTCCAGTCATCAAGCACGCCGGATAGCGTTTCCTCAAAGCCTATTTCCGGTCGCCAGCCAAACATCCTACAAGCGGCCTCGGCACTTCCGCACGCCGTGGCTACTTCCGCTTTACGCAGTCGGTCAGGATCGACATGAATTTCGACTGCCAATCCCGACAATTTGATCAATGTATCTAGGACGGCGCTGATTTGGTGAACCTGGCTGGACGCGAGGTTGAAGACTTGTCCATACGCCTCAGGCACTTCCAAGAGCGCGGCATCCGCGTAGGCACGAACGACGTCGCGAACATCCAGGAAGTCCCTATACGCCAAGAGATTTCCCACATTGATGACTGCAGGGCTTAAACCCGCAGAAATTTCCGCGACCTGCTTTGCAAAGGCCGGCACAACGTAGGCATCGCTCTGTCCTGCGCCGGTATGGTTGAAAGGACGGAAGCGGATTGACTTCAGGC
>NZ_JBFUIP010000256.1:0-5576 GCF_056401815.1 Aminobacter sp. P4_D5
ATTCCCATGTACCGCTGCGCAAACGAGAGCGGGTGATGCAAGGATTTCGATCATCGGGAGGCCTTCAGCGCTTCGTCTCGATCTTCTCAACCCTCAGAAATCTCTTTGTTCCGCCCAAATCTAAACGATCCGCATTTCAGATCCACCTTCACCGCCTCAATGCCATGGCCGAATGGAAAGCCGTGGCTGGTTCGCTCGTCTAGATTCAGCCGCTGCCGTATTCCTTCGACCAGTGTCACACAACGTGACAAGCCCGGCTCAACAGCGTGTTGGTAACTTAGCTTTGACCAGCCACGCAGCCAAGGCTGACTTCGGCTTGGGCGTCCGGCCAGTCGGGCGAACCTGTCCGACCGCCCCCGGGAGCGGCGAAGGTTATTCAGCAGCTGTAACTTGTCAACAGGCAGCCTCAACAGACTGCTCAAGCAAGTTCAACCCTTCATCCAATGTCGTAATGCCAATTGTCAGCGGTGGCAGGAGCCTGATCACGTTCTGTCGCGTTCCGCACGACAAAACGATCAAACCTCGCTGTTCAGCGGCAGCGACAATGTTCGAGGTTAATTGCGGAGCCGCATCCTTTGATCCACGATCAGTGACCAGCTCAAAGGCGATCATTGCGCCCAACCCCCGTACATCGCCGATCTTCTCCATTCCGTCGCGGATGGAGAGAGCCTCGAGGCGCCTCTTAATCATTGATCCGATGGAGGTTGCACGGTCGCAGAGTTGTTCGTCTTCGATTACATCGAGTACAGCGTTCGCTGCTGCCACGGCCAGGGGGTGCCCGGCATATGTTCCGCCGAGCCCGCCCTTATGTGCTGCGGACATAACCTCGGCCTTACCGACCACAGCGGAAAGTGGGAACCCTCCGGCAAGACCCTTTGCCATCGTCACAATGTCGGCTTTGACACCAGAATGCTCGATTCCGAACATGCGCCCTGTCCGCGCCATTCCCGACTGCACCTCGTCTGCGATTAGCAAGATGCCGTAATGGTCTGCCAATTCCCTTAGGCTCAATAGGAAATCCGTGGGCGCGACGTTGAAGCCGCCTTCGCCTTGAACGGGTTCGATTATGATCGCCGCTATCCGCTCCGGCTCCACGTCAGAAGCGAACAATGTGTTGAGTGCGCGCAACGAGTCTTCAACCGATACTCCTAAATAGCTGTTTGGAAAGGGCAAATGATAGATTTCTGCCGGAAATGGGCCGAAGTTTTTCTTATAGGGTACGACCTTTCCAGTAAGTGCCATGCCCAGAAGTGTACGGCCGTGAAACGCGCCGCTAAACGCCACTATCCCGGAACGCTTGGTGTACGCGCGCGCGATTTTGATGGCGTTCTCGATGGCCTCTGCCCCAGTCGTGGCCAGCATAGTGAGATTGTCTGTGCCGGTCGGCGCAATTGCGTTCAGTCGTTCGGCCAACGTGATGTAGCTCTCGTAAGGTGCCACGTGAAAGCAGGTATGCGTAAACCGCTCCGCCTGTTCGCTAACCGCCTGCATGACTTTCGGGTGACGGTGGCCAGTATTGTTGACCGCGATCCCTGCCGCAAAATCGATATAGCGTTTGCCGACTATATCCCAAAGCTCTGCGTTTTCAGCACGATCAGTGAAAATGGAACGAGTGCCGACACCTGGCGCTATCGCTGCCGCCTGCCTTGTTTGGAGTAGGGTCACTGCCGACATTGTTGCCTCAACGCGATCTTGGTTAGGACTGGTTTTCAACATCTTCTCGGTACTCGCGCTGAGGACGATTCATTCTTCGGGGGCCGGATTACGTCCAGCTGACGTCTAGAAACATTTAGGACATGCTTTGAGATCTTTGAGGCAGTCCAAACCAAGAACCAGGGGGCGGATATCACTCGAGAAGGCTGGTCTCTAGCGAGACTGGAACCGATGGCGATTGCACGGGCTAACATCGCGAAACCTCACCGCACGCGGATATCCCAGTGAAAGGGCAAACGTTCGGCCTGTACGTCATGGTCTGCGCCCCGCGGCCTTTGCTTAGTTCCCGTGGTCATCCCAAATTGGAAGAGCCACAGAAGCATGCGAACGGTCCGAGTCCAGACCATTTTGGTGAAGGAATAGATTGACATAAGTGTCCTCCCACTCTGGCGATCAGGGTATTTGGCCCTTTTCACCGTCAACTACTGCGGCCTTCACTGCACGTCATCAATGATGACCATCGTCATTTTTTGGAGCATTTCCATTCGGTTTTGATTCGATCTTGCCAGGAGGGCGGTAGGCATTCGCACGCGCAAGCAATCCAACTTGCGCTAACCGAAGCGCCTTTAGAGCCAAAAACTTGACGGTAGTGAATGAGCGGATCATTGCCCAGTATCCCCCGGCTTTTTTTGAGCACTAGCAACTTTAGGTGGAGCTGCTTGCACTCCAGCAACCGCGATCAGCACCTTCAACCGCAAATGGCCACCAAACCGCCCGGAGGCCTCATCTGAAATTCCGCAGTGGCCGTTGCCTCCGAAAGGCGCCCCTCGGTTTAGGCTAGCCACCTTATGTCGGTTGCCGTGGTCACCATCTTGCGTGGCCTTCATAGTGATGAGGTTTCCGAATGCCGCTAGGTGACAGTAGTCACAATTGTGGGTGTCGATGTCGTGCCCTAGCGTCTTCAACGACCAATCTGCACCAAGTCCGAGGCCCATCGTGAAAGAGCATTCGATCCTCCCACCGAATCTAATTGGATTGACCCGCATGGGTGCGTCCCAGCTTCAATCCTCAAAACCACTCCTATCCTTAGGGAGGTGACTTTTGATCGATTGGCAAACGCTCAGTTTCCAGATCGTCAATGGTGTCGTCTGGGCCATGTTTCTGGGGCTGATCGCTCTGGGTCTCAACGCCATTTTCGGTCTGCTCGGCCTATTGAACATGGCCCATGGGGCTATCTATGCAGTGGGGGCCGTTATTGCCTGGTACGCGGCTAGCCAGCTTGGGAGTTTCTGGCTGGCGGTCGTGATTGCACCGCTTGTTGCCGCTGCCGTCAGCATTCCAGTCTATCGGTTCATACTGCGGCCGACGATCGGCAAGGATATGATGGTGGGCCTGGTGGCTACCTCGGGCCTGCTTTTCGTCATCAATGATCTGTTGCTTGCTACCTTCGGCGGATCGCCTCGCCTCGTGCAGCCGCCTGTTTCCGGCTCAGTTGGTATACTTGGCTTTTACTACCCGACCTATCGCGTGGTTGCGGCCGGTATGGCTGTTGCCGTACTTGCGACCTTTTGGGCCTTTCTCCGATTGACGGCGATCGGGCTTTGGATTCGGTGCGTGGCACAGTCGCCGACACTCGCCATGGCTTCGGGCGTGCCTGTCGAACGGGTCTATATGGTCATCGTGGTGATGAGCGCTGCGCTCGCGGCCCTGGCGGGCGTCTTGATCGCACCCATGACGATGGTGAGCCACCAGATGGGCCTGTCCGTACTCGGCCCAGCATTCATCGTTGTCGTGGTCGGCGGGCTCGGCAACTTAGGCGGCGCCGTCGCGGCGGCGGTTATCATGGGTGTGACCCGAGGCGTCCTTTCTGTCTTTCTCCCGCCGACCTACGCGGAAGTTGGAGCAATTGTTATGTTTCTTCCGTTTCTCTTACTTCGGCCGAGCGGTATTTTTGGGGGGCGGGCATGAGGGACCGTGCGGGTATCGTCACATCGCTCGTCATCCTTGTAGCGCTTTGCGTGGCTGCTCCTATCGTGGGCGAATTTTGGAGCGGCGTATTGGCCCGCTGCGTTAGCTGGATGTTCCTGGCCATAAGCTTTTCGCTTGCCTATTCCTACGCCAACCTGCCAAGTGTGGCCCAAGCAACTGTATTTGGAGCGGGTGCCTACGCTGCAATCTGGCTCGCCCCAACGCTACAGGGCAGTATTTCTCTCATGATTCTGGCGGGTGTGGCCGCGGGTGGAGTTGTTGCTCTAATCTTTGGGGTACTCTTGTTGCGAATGTCGCATTCGGGCGCGGCCATCGGAACGATCATCTTTGCCGTCACCGGGTCGATCCTGGGCAACGCCGCGGTAGCATTCACCGGTGGTGCCGATGGTCTGCCGCTGCCTGCGCTAGATTTCCACTTTTTTGGGTCGTCCATTGTTGCCGGCCCCAACAATACCATGCTTGTGCTGAGCACGGCGCTGTTGGCTGCTCTACTGATCGGATTCTGGTATCTTTCAGGCACGAGCACTTGGCGAATTGTCCGCGCTGTACAGCAAAATCCCGTTCGTGCCCAAGTGCTGGGATACAACTCGGCATTGTTCCGCTTAGTTGTTTTTGCGGTAGCGGGCTGCGTGGCTGGCCTTGGTGGCTCGCTCTATGCGCTCATATCGCGACATGTCGCCATCGACATTGTTAGCCTCTCGATGTCTTTGAAGTCGATCCTTTGGGCAGCCGTAGGTGGCGTGACCTCCATCTATGGCGGGCCAATAGGCGTACTCCTCGTCCAGTTGGTTTCTGAAGTGCTCGCGCGCTGGACTGTGCGTGTCGATCTAATTGTCGGCGTGATGCTCATCCTCATCGCCCTTTGGCTGCCTCAGGGCATGATGGGCCTACTTAGGCGGTCGGAGCGGAATTGAAGTGCAAAAAAACAAAACAAATAAAACAAGGGGAACTAATATGATCAAAAAAGTATCCAGGCGCGATGTCCTCGCGGGTTCGATGGCAGCGGCAGCAGCGGTGGCGTTGCCACGGTTTGTAGGCAAATCGTTCGCAGCGGGCACTTCGGGCGACCCCATCGTGATTGGTCATCAGTGTGAGTTGACTGGTTGGGATGCAGCAACTGGCTTCTGGCGTGACAGGGCAGCAACCGGATTGTGCAATTGGCTCAACGCCAATGGCGGCATTGCCGGTCGGCCGATCAAGCTCGTTACCGTCGACACCAAGTCCGACGTGGATGCGGGCATCAATCAGCTTCGAAATCTGTTGTTGGAAGAGAAGGTGGACTTCGTCATCGGCTCGGAAATCTCGTCGATCGCGATCGCGAGCAACAAGATCGCGAACGAGAACAAGACGCTATATCTGACCATGAGCACGTCCGAGGCAACTACTGCCAAGGACAACGCGGTTCCCTATCAATTTCGCCTGACAACCAATTCGGCTGCGACTGCGGCTGGTGCTGCACAGAAATATGTTGAGTCTCTAGGTCAGAGCTGGGTGACGCTTTTCGCCGACATCAAGTGGGGACAATCAGAGCGAGACTGGTGGGCGAAGGGTGTCGTTGCGTCCGGTGGCAAAGTTGGCAATGCCGTAGCGCTGCCGGTCGACGCGCCGGATCTGCTTCCTTTCGTAATGCAGATTAACCGGAGCGCCGACGGTATCTTTATGCCCGTCCTAAACGCACTGCAGGCAATCCAGCTGCTACGCAGCTCCGGATACGAACAGAAGATCGTTCTGGCCGGACTAAGCTTCTCCCTGTTTGACTACAGAGAGCTTGGCGATGTCGGCGAAGGTGTTTTCGGGATCGAGACCGCGCCAGTCGCGCTGAAGGATATGAACTCCCCCGAAATGGCCGACATCTACAAGGCACTCGGGATAGATGAAAATGGTGTAGACGCAGCCAGCGGCAAAGTTATCGGCAGTTCGATGCTCCTTGGCAT
>NZ_JBFUIP010000257.1:0-5565 GCF_056401815.1 Aminobacter sp. P4_D5
GCTGGAATCCGGGCGGCTGGAATCCGGGCGAGGTCACCCCAATCCACTGGCGCCGGCAGATCTCCCAGTCTTCCGACATCACCTCGTCATGGAAGGCCGCGACCTTTTCAGGGTTGTAGTCTCGTCCTTCGACGGCGGTCTCGTCGACCAGCCAATAGCCGCGCACGATGGTTTTGGTTGGCGAAACCGGGGTGATGCGCACCGTATGGGCATAGTCGGAATTGGCGTGGCACCAGAAGTTGATGTTGGTGTTGGCGCGCGCCGTGCCCATGTCGGGATCGGAGAAGCCGGCCATCAGCACGTTGCACACCAGCTGACCGTCGGGACTTTCGGTGACCATGCCCTTGCGCACCGGCGTGCGGTTGGCGCGGAACCATTCGGCCGTATAATCGGACGAAGTATTGACGCGGGCGGTATCGAGCCCGGCCTTTTCCCAGCGGATGGCGCAGTCGGCCAGGCGCTCCGATATCTCGTCCTTAAGGTCCGGATTGTCGTTTTCGGTATCGTACTGCACCGAGACATAACCGTGATGATTGGCCTCGCAGTGATAGCATTCACGGTTGTTTTCGACGACGATCTTCCAGTTCACGTCGAGCTCGTAGTCGCGGATCAGCGCGATCTTGGCGCGGTTCATGCCTTGCGATTTCAGGATCGGCGAGAGGTGGTCGCGCAGCTCGTGGAACGGGGAGGGCGTGTCGGACAGGTTGACGAAGATCAGCCCGTCGAATTCCTCGGCATGGACGCGCTTAAGACCATGTTCGGCCTTGTCGAAATCCTCGCCCATCATCGGTGCGCCGATCAGCGTGCCGTCATGGGCATAAGACCATGAGTGATAGGGGCAAACCAGCCTCGTCGCCTTGCCCGTTTCCTTGGTGCAGATGATGGAGCCGCGATGGCGGCAGACATTGTGGTGCGCATGCACCTTGCCGTCGCGGTCGCGCACCATCACCACCGGGGCTCCGCCGACATTCAGCGTCATGTAGTCGCCCGACTTGGGCAGCTCGATGGAATGTCCGGCGAAGAACCAGTTGTTGCGGAAAATCCGCTCCTGCTCCTCGGCGAAGATCTCAGCATTGGTGTAGAAGTCGCGCGGCAGGCCGTGACCGGGCCGATAGCCGTTGAGCCAGTGAACATTCATCGCAGCGCCTCCCAGTGCTTGTTTGAGGCAGATTAGAATTGTTCTTGTCTGGGTCGGCAAACGCGATTACCTTAGGGGCATACTAAGAAAAACTAATGGTACCATGACGACTGCCCGACCCCCGCTGAACTGGCTCCGGGCATTTGAAGCTGCTGCTCGGCTTGGAAGCTTTGCTGGCGCCGCCAGCGAGTTGAACGTCACCCCTTCGGCGATCTCACAACACATCCGGGCACTGGAACTGCGCCTCGGTAAGGAGCTGTTCGACCGCCATGCCAACGGCGTGAGGCTCACCGACCGTGGCCGTCGCTATGCCGAAGATCTCGGCCGCGCCTTCCAGATGATCGACGAGGCAACCGCTAAGCTTGCCGGGCGCGGTATGCGTGAAATGCTGGTCGTGCATGTACCAACCTCTTTTGCCAGCCAATGGATCGCACCACGGCTCGACTTGTTCCGCGCCCAGCATCCGACCATCGATCTGAGGCTGACCGCGCTCGACCACGGCGAAGGCAAGGTCGACGCCGCGATCGAGTTCGGCTGGGGCAACTGGCCCAAGCGCCAGGCGACGCTGTTGCTGCGCGACGAGACCTTTCCCGTCTGTGCGCCGAAATATGCCGCCGGTCTCACATCGCCTGACGACCTGCAAGCCGGGGATCTGCTGCATGTGCCAGGCTATGACGAGGACTGGGACAGCTGGCTGGCACATGCAGGCGTGAGCGGCGTCGACACCTCCGCCGGCTCGTTTTTCGACCAATCGATCATGGCGATCCGTGCTGCGATCGAAGGCAAGGGCGTGCTGCTCGGCAGGACCGCCCTGATCGAGCGCGAACTCGCCGCGGGCCTGCTCGTCGCTCCCTTCAAGCAGCGCCTTCGCGGTGCCGGCTCCTACTGGTTCTTGACCACGCCGCAGAAGGCGAAAACGCCAAAAGTCATCGCCTTCCGCGATTGGCTGATGAGCATGGTGCAGCCAACCGCCGCCGCCGAAGGTTGAACCTCAGCGCAACAAAAGCAGCTGTCGGCATATTTTATCATGTTGCATTTTGTGTGATTTATTGCCAATTTGTGATCCTGCTGTCTCGTTTGAGGCAATCGGCTCTGGTTGAAGATCGGGGTCGGGGAGGGCACATGAACGCACCGAACAAGCACGCGGACTTCAACGTCGAGACCTGCTGGCCCGGTGCGAAGGCATTGCCAGGCAGCTTGCCCAAGCCGGTCGGCTCAGCTTCGCCAGCCGAATTCCTGGTGCTTGTGCTGCCCGGTTTCTCGCAACTGTGCCTATCGTCGTTGATCGACCCGCTGCGGATTGCCAATTCCCTGTCAGGCCGCAGCCAGTTCAGCTGGCGGCTGATGAGCCTCGACGGCTTGCCGGTGGAATGTGCCAGCGGCATTTCGATTGCGGTGACAGGCAGCTTCACCGAGCATCAGAAGGCCATGGCGCTTGACCCGCAATGCGCTGTCGTCATCTGCGCAGGCGAAGGCGTCGAAAAGCACGGCTCGCACGAGCTGCGCGCCTTCCTGCGCCGCGCCTTTCGTTCCCATGTTCCGATCTATGCGCTGGGCACCGCGACATGGTTGCTTGCCGAAGCGGCATTGCTCAATGACATCAAATGCACCATCCACTGGGGCAAGATGGCGGCACTTTCAGAGACGTTTTACGACCTCGCTATAGATGATGCGCTGTTCGTACGCGACGGCCAGATCGTCACTTGCGCCGGCGAACTCGCGGCCTTCGACCTCGCCTTGGAACTGGTGCAAGAGCGCTGCGGCACCGAGCTTTCCCGCCGCATCTGCCAGCATGTCACGGCCGACCGCTGGCGCGATGGCGCAAGCTGCCAGTCGGTACCGCCAGGGCTGCGTTACGGCAGCACCGGCAAGAAACTTCTGCGCATCATCCAGCTCATGGAGCGCAACATCGAGGACCCGCTGTCGCTGGAGGAGATCGCAAGTCAGGTCTCACTTTCGCGTCGCCAGATCGAGCGGCTGTTCGAACGCCACCTCTCAACGACACCATGGCAGCATTATCTGGCGCTCAGGCTGGCCAAGGCTCGCCAGCTGATCGAGCTGACGCCGATGCCGATCATGGATGTCGCGGTCGCCTGCGGCTTCGTTTCCTCGTCGCATTTTTCCAAGAGCTTTCGCGACCACTTCAAGGTCCTGCCGAGCAAGCTGCGCGCCGCATAGTCGCGACCGGACGGCCTGATAGGGCATCGATGCCCCTGAGGTGTTCGCCCCGCTGATTTCGCCGGCACCTGCTTTTGCGGGCCCGGCTGCGATCGGAAGTTGGGCGTCTGCTTAGCGCTTACGAACACAGCCCGGCAGTAAGCCGTGCGGTCACAGATGACATCAGCACACTGGCCGCGGTGTCCTTCCTTCCCTGTCGCGACAGCCGGTCCTTCCGCGGGCTCGATGGGGCATGTCTGACCGGAGAGCGGCTTCGCCTCGATCGTTATCCCGCAACGGCAGGCGCAACTTTCTTCCCCTGCAAACTGCGTTTGCATTCCTCGCGAGCCAAGAAAGCCGCTTCATGCCGCCCTCCATTTCATTGCGGCCCTGACGGGTGCGGTCCGATCGTCTCCGATCTTTTCGACTGCCATCGAGGTCGCGAAGGGCGCGGCCCGAAACACGAGAAAGGAATACCACTCATGGCGACCATCGGCTCATTCACCAGCACCGCCAACGGCTTCACCGGTTCGATCAAGACCCTCACCCTCACCGTCAAGGCCCGCTTCGAGCGCATCGAAAACCCCTCCGACAAGGGCCCGCACTTCCGCATCTTCTCCGGCTCCGTGGAGCTCGGAGCCGCCTGGCAGAAGCACTCCGAGCAGAGCGGTCGCGACTACCTCTCGGTCAAGCTGGACGATCCGAGCTTCCAGGCTCCCATCTACGCCACCCTGGTCGAAGTGGAAGGCGAGCAGGCCCTCCAGCTCATCTGGTCCCGCCCCAACCGGGACTGACCGGCCGAGCCCGGCCCCGCCCACAAGGCGGGGCCACACCTCTGGCCCTTGGAGCGTCAGGGTTGTCTCATCTTAAGCACCTGCTGCCCCGGCTTCCGACACGTCCCTTGGCGCTCGATAGCCCCGCCGCTTCTCCATCGTCCCCAGACGCTTCATCGCGCGTTGAGCGTCGTCGGTTTGATCGAAGGTTTCGATCATGGCTTGCCCATTGATGCCAATCCTCCCAGTTTCGGATGACCCATGCGCTGCCAAACAAGGTCGGCTGGAAAGTGAGGTTGTAGAACCGGCGCACGTTCAAATCCCAGGTCGACGCGGTGGCGGTAAAAAGCTGAAGTGCGGAGGCGCGAAAGCAGTCGTCCCACGCCGAATGTATGTCTCGGCTGGCCCGTCATCACCTTTGTCACTACAGCAATGTCCTCCTCCTTCGTGCCGCCAAAGCGACCGATCCATCGAGGATCCAGCACGATCACCTTGCGGTCGGCTTTGCGGCGATGCGCGATCATCATCAGTGCGATCTCGGAGGACGGATCAAGCACCACCAGGCCGCCGCCCGTTTCAGCGCGGTTGGGATCGCACCGACGGGGTCTTGAAGCCGCCTGTCCGACAAAGAAGATGCCAGCCGGACGCACCTAACGAGCTGTCGAAACAGAAGAACAGCGAGCCGCCAGCAACTCGGCTTCGTCGCTCTCCATCTCACCCAGTCCGGCCCGGAGTGCCATCCGCCCGATGCGCTCTGCCTTGCGCGTTTCCGCTTGTCTCAATTGCTCCTGCAGTCGGGCGATTTCTTGCCTGATTTTCGATGAGGGTTTTTTCATTCCAGATGAGCCTTCCTTGTCTGGCTTGAGCCAAACGCCAAACAAGGATCGACGGGGACGGTGCGAAGCGCATYCCCGTTTATTCTCCAGTCGGCGGWGCCGACGCTCTCAACGATGATCCCGCCGTTCCGAAGGAGCGGTCCAAGGGCGCAATTATACGTCGCTGWCGCGACGCCTTGCTCAACGGCCTGTCCGGCCAGCCGCTCCTGACGAACGCACGCGTGTCCGTTCGCTCMRGGAGCAATCTCTGCCGTGACTGTCCCTCAYTTCTCCGTCAGCATCGTCAGCCGCGGCGACGGCCGCAGCGCGGTGCTGTCGGCCGCCTATCGCCATTGCGCCAAGATGGAGTACGAACGCGAAGCGCGCTCGGTCGATTACACCCGCAAGCARGGGCTWCTGCACGAGGAGTTTTCGGCGCCACCTAATGCGCCGCAATGGCTGCGCAGCCTCATTGCCGATCACTCGGTGGCAGGTGCTGCGGAAGTCTTCTGGAACAAGGTCGAGGCTTGCGAGAAACGCGCGGATGCCCAGCTTGCCAAGGACATCACCATTGCCTTGCCGCTGGAGCTGTCGTCCGAGCAAAACATCGCACTGGTCCGCGATTTCGTCGAGCGACACATCCTCGCCAAGGGCATGGTTGCGGACTGGGTCTATCATGACG
>NZ_JBFUIP010000258.1:0-5564 GCF_056401815.1 Aminobacter sp. P4_D5
GCTGGAACAAGAATGCCCTGGCCCGTCTGAAGTTCGATGCCCGTTCGGAAACCGAATACGGCACGTTCCGTCGTTACATCGAGTTCCAGGCGAGCATCCAAGGCAATGGCGGCTGGACCAACACTCCGGGCGCTGGTCGGGTTGAGGGTGAGCCGGGCGAATACTGGCGAGGCGTTAAGGGCGAAAGCGGCACGGCTCTCCGTTTTGCTTACTTCGAACTCGGCGGCCTGCTCGTCGGTCATGCCGACACCCTGTTCGACGGCGACCTCCTTGGCGAGTTCGACTCGGGCGGTGGCACACGCATCAACCAGATCCGCTACACGTTCGACGCCGGCAACGGCATTGCAGTGTCGATGGGCCTGGAAGAAGAGTCGGACAACTTCGACTACGTCCCGTTGGTCACCGGCAAGGTTGCGATCACGCAGGGCTGGGGTTCTCTCAATCTGTATGCTGGTTATGACGATGCCTACGGTGAGTTCGCCCTCAAGGCGATYGGCAACGTAAAGGCGACCGACGCTATCACCTTGCAGGTTCTGGCCGGCTACGAATCGGGTCCGACCTTCTGGTCCGTCAACGCTATCGGTGGCACCGAAACCCTGGCAGCAGTCGGTCCTTACCATGGCTACGCCTGGACGCTCGCTGGTTACCTGAAATACCAGGTCAACGAGAAGCTGTCGGTCGGCTTCGGCGGTCAGTACTTCGGCGATGCGCATGACGACAACTTGAACGATCGCCCGGATGGCGGCGCTAACGATTACTCACTCGGAGCAGTCGTCGACTACAAAATCGTCGAGAACCTGAATGCAAAACTAGCCCTCAACTATTTCGATGGCGACACATTCGACGATTTCGGCAACGGCGGCGGCTTCAACAGTTTCCTGCGCCTCGACGCTACGTTCTAATTGATCTGCTAGCATAGGCAAAGCAAATCGTGGTATCGGATTGCGGGTTGCTTTTGCCTTACTCATCGGCTGGTGGATGTCTTGGCCTTCTCGCCAGCCGACACGCTACAGGCGTCGGCGCCCGCTTTCGTGTGGCTTCCTGACCGTCTCCATAGACGGGACAAAGCTGGCACTGCCATTGGCAAAAACCTGCGCACACTGCTGTCTGGGTTTCCGCAACCCATTCCTCCCGTGTTGGCGCCCTGATTGAGGCACTAAGACCCACTCGAGCGAACGTGGGTTTCCCACAAATTAGAGCCGCTTCGACGCCATCGCGCTGGCTGATTTCAGGTGAAGCAAATTCTCGCAACTGTCGAAGCATCAACGCTCGCCCTGCTTAAAACTGCGACGAAGCCCTCCAGGACTTTGTTAGTCGATACGGACGATGTCTCTCCGGCTAGGCTGCCTATCGTGCCGTGCAGCAAATTGAAAATGCCCAGGAACAGCGCATGAAAATCCTTATCGTCGGCGGCACGGGCATGATCGGCGGCCACACTGCGGCTTATCTCAAGGAGCAAGGCAACGAGGTTGTGTTGGCGGCACGCAAGCCGGCGCCCGAAAACACGCCGATGGCCGCTTATCCGACCATCTATGGCGACTACACCAAGGGTGATTTCTCGGCGGACGATCTCGCGCCGTTTGACGGCATCCTGTTTGCAGCAGGCAACGATATCCGCCACTTGCCGAAGGGTGTCGACGAAAACGAGTTCTGGACCAAGATGCAGATCGAGGGCGTTCCGGACTTTGTCGAACTGGCGCGCAAGGCAGGCGTCCGCCGCGTCGTCCATATCGGCAGCTACTATCATCAGGTCATGCCGAACCTGGTCGAAACCAACGCTTATGTGCGCGGCCGCAGCCTCGCAGACGAGGGCGTGCGCGCACTGGCGACCGACGACTTCAATGTCTCGACGCTCAACCCACCTTCCATCGTCGGGTATGTAAAGGGATTGCCGACCAAGCGCTACGAGACGCTGATGGCCTATGCGCGCGGCGAGTTGGACCTGCCGATTTTTGCGCCGCCGGGCGGCACCAACTACATGTCGGTGCAGTCGCTTGCAGAAGCCATCTGGGGGGCGTTCCAGGACGCCGAAAGCGGCAAGGCCTATCTCATCGGTGACGAGAACTTGACCTTCCAACAGTATTTCCAGGCGCTGTTCGATGCCGTCGGTAACCCGCATCGTGTCGACGAGCGCAACGAGGAACATCCGCTGCTGCCTGATATGTTCATTGTGCCGGGACGTGGCAATGTCCTTGCCTACGAGCCAGACGTCGATGAAACCAAACGCCTTGGCTACCGCCGCAACGACGTGCAGCGCGCCATCCGCGAGGTGTTTGCGCAGGTCTCCGGCGAGTAACGCGAATTCGGGAGAACGGCATGGCAGACGATCAAGCAGCGCTGCTTATGGCGATGGCGCTCAGACGCGTATCCGAACGCTACGCCTATGCTGTTGACAGCGGCGACGGCGCCTTGCTCGCCGCGCAGTTCACACCTGACGGTGTCGTAGAATCCCCGCGCGGAAAATTCGAGGGCTGCGAACAACTGTGCGGCATTCCGGCCATGGTCGCGGGCCGTTATCTCAAAACATTCCATGCCGTGCTCAACCAGATCATCGAGCCGATCGAGGGCGGGGCCGAGGGCGAGACCTATTGCATCGCACGGCACTACTCCCGCGATCCGGCCGGACACTACCTTTGCTATGAAATGACCATCCGCTATCGGGACCGTTTTGCCCGCACCTCCGATGGTTGGAAGCTCGCCCGCCGTGCCCTAACGGTGGTTGGCACTCACACCTATGAGGCGCAGGAAACGCCGAACTAGTGAGCGTTTCATGGGCCCGATCCGAAATGCGCCGGGCGACATCGACTTACAGACTGCGGAGGACAGCATGCCCGACGAAATCTCGATCCTTGGACTGGCAGGAAAAGTAGCGCTGGTGACCGGCGCCGGCGCCGGTATTGGCCGCGCCACGGCCGAACTCTATGCCCGTGCCGGCATGAAGGTCGCGATCGCGGAGATCGAGCCCGCGCGCGTCGCATCGGTTCGCGAGGCGCTTGGCAAAGAGCATCTCGTCATCGAGGCGGACGTACGCAAGGCGACCGATGTCGCCAGGGTGATCGAGGCGGTCAAGGATCGCTTTGGCAGGCTCGATGTGCTGGTCAACAATGTTGGCGACTATCTCGGCTACAAGACCGCGTTCGAACACTCTACCGAACAAGAGTGGGAAGCGCTCTACGGCGTCAATCTGCTGCACATGTTCCATATGAGCAAGGCGTCGATCCCGTTGATACGGTCAAGTGGCTCAGGTGGGAGCATCATCAACGTCTCGACCATCGAGGCTTTTCGCGGCATCCCGATGACGGTGGTCTATTCTGCCTTCAAGGCGGCGATTACCGGTTTTACTCAGAGCCTCGCCGTCGAACTCGGTCAGCATGGTATCCGTGTAAATGCGATTGCGCCCGAGACTACCAATTCGGCACAAATCGTGGCGACGCCGCGCGTGCCGCCTGAAAACCGCGATTACCTCAAGCGCTGGTTCCCGATCGGCCGGTTTGGGGAGGGCGCGGACTCGGCAGGTGCTGCGCTATTCCTCGCCTCCGAGCTCCTGTCGGGCTGGGTATCGGGCACGACGATCCATGTCGATGGCGGCGTGCTCGCCGCTGGCGCATGGTCACGACTACCAGGCGACGCCGGCTGGACACACCTGCCCGTCATCGAGTCTGATGGCTACACGCCACGCCCCCACGCCAAGTAGGGGCCAGACAGTCGAACAGGTCGAAGCATCCGTATAGTCGGCAATGACGCAGCTGAACGCCTCGTTGTAAGGATTAGCCGTGGCCGGTGTTTAAATCTGGCTAGGATCGATTTGACGCCAAGGCGACAGCCGATGTCGGCAACATCTCGACTTAGCCAGTCTTATTTGAACAAGTGGTTACATCGGTCTTCAGGGTTGGATTGCGCCTGAGCCCCACCATCGGCAATCGGCGCCGACCGGAACGACGTCCAACGACAGCCTGCCGCTATCTCTCGTCGCCAAAGCTTTTTCGCGCCGGACGCCGCTACGCATTGGTCCAAAAATCAATTGGAAATAGCCCAGACGCTGACCGTGAGTTGAAATCAAGTGAATAAGTGCTTCTTTTTTTTGATACATACATTAGATTATCTACAAATATCAGCCGCTGATTTCAGCAATTCAGGGCATGTATTTTCCTAATTTCCCCACCATCGAAAAATATTGTTGCTGAGCGGTTCGCCTATTACCATCATTCTAGTTGCCGCTACATCAAGTTTTGTGAACTCGCAGACTCCAGCGGCGAATTGTCCAAGATGAGAGAGTTTCTATGAAACGCATGCTGAAAGTAGCGCTGGCCGCCTTCCTGGATGGCCGTGGCCACGATGCAAGTCGCTGATCTTGCTCCCCAACGCTGACCTTCGACCAGCATCCCAAGAGGCGACGACTGTCGCATCTCTAACTGGCCTATGTGTCGCATCTCTAAAATGCCGTGTGAGTTATCGTCGAAGCGCGACTTTGCAGCGGCTCAGGTTAGCCTGACCTGCTCGGGGCCGTCATCATCTTTTGGCGGAACACTTCAGACGGCGTCTTGAAGCCGAGGCATTTACGCGGCGTGGTATTGAGGCGGTCGCAAATGCCCTTCAGGTCGCTGTCGTTGACCGACAGCGGATCGAGGTCCCGCGGCAGCCATTTGCGAGCCCTGCGGTTGGTGTTTTCAACCGAACCTTTCTGCCACGGCGACTGCGGGTCGCAAAACCAGGTTTGCACGCCGAGCCCGGCCTGGAGATACGGCCAGTCGGTGAATTCGGTGCCGCGATCAAAGGTGATCGAACGGCGTGCGGCATGGGGAAGGGCGCTCAAGGTCTCGATCAGCCGGTCCATGATCGGCTTCGATTGCCGGTCGTTGTTGCGCAGGAACACCGCAAAGCGGCTGACCCGTTCAACCAATGATGTGACGTTGGCCTTGCCGAACTTCTTGCGGAATTGGATCAGGTCGCATTCCCAGTGACCAAGCTGCTTTCGCTCTCTGACGATGTCGGGGCGGTGCAGAATGCTGAGTTCTGGGCCGAATCTTCGGCCATGACGGCGCCGGGCATGGCGTGGCCGGCGGCGCGCCCGACGCTCGGGCAGATAATGCCACAGCTTCATCTCCTGGCCCTCGCTCGAATAGGCAAAGCGGTAGATCGTCTCGTGACAGACCCGCGTCGAACTTCTCTCGAACTGCAGTCGGCCAGCGATCTGCTCTGGCGACCAGCCATGCTTGATCCGCTCGATGATGGCCGATCGCAGGCGCGGAAACCGCACCAGCTTGCGATATCGGCTGCGGCGCTCTTTGGCCATACTGTCGGCCGTGACACAGAAATAGCCGGTCAGATCCGCCATCTCCGCGTCCTCGAAGATGTTCCGGCGCAACTCGCGGAAAATCGTCGAACGATGCCGGCCGAGCTTCTCGGCGATCACATCGACACTGACCCCAGCCTGACGCCAGCGGGCGATCTTGCGCCGCTCATCGAGATCAATCTGCGAGTAGGTGCGTTTCATCTGCGCTTCCTTGCTTACGATAACCCATTGGTATCGCTGCAAAGTCGCACTTCAAGGTAGAACCCACCCC
>NZ_JBFUIP010000259.1:0-5554 GCF_056401815.1 Aminobacter sp. P4_D5
ATCTACGACCTTCTGAAGGTCGTTGCTGAACGGTACGCGGATCCGAGGCAGCCCACGAAGGCATGGGTTTATCAAGAATTGGAAATTGAACTTCAGTCGCTGAATCAAACGCGCGCAGCCGAAGGAATGCCTCCGCTTTCCATGCCCAGCGTTCGGACTCTTTCCAGGGAGATCTTCAAGCTCGACGACTTCCGAGTGATGGCCGCTCGCGAAGGCATCGAGAAAGCCAAGAAAGAATTCTACATTGTGAACGGTGGCCTTGGCGTCACCCGACCACTTGAGCGCATCGAGATGGACGAGTGGAATGTTTCATTGCGGACGCTCCTGCAAGACGCACGAATCTGGAGGCATCTGTCCAAGCAGGAGCGGCTGAAGGCGGAGAAAACACGCCTATGGGTCTCCGCAGCGATTGACTGTGCCACTCGCTGCATTGTGGGTCTGTACTTGCTGGACGGATCCCCCTCCTCTGAAGCAGCCGTCAATACCCTTCKTCAGGTAGTCACGGACAAGTCCGATCTCGCCGCGGCAGCTGGATGCCAGACTTCATGGGATATGGGTAGCCGACGGATCGAAACCATCTGTACGGATACGGGATCGGCATATGTCAGCCACGAATTTCGGGCAGCCTGTGCTGAACTTCAAATCGAGATCATGTTCCCGCCTGCTGGCATGCCGCAAATGCGCGGCCGTATCGAGCGCCTTTTCTCGACCTTTCATCAGCAACTAGTTGCAAGATTTCATGGTCGAACGTTCGAGAACGTCGTAGCGAAAGGCGACTACGACGCTGACGAAATGGCGAACATCGACGCCGAAGAACTCTACCGAATGCTCGTGCGCTACGTTGTGGATGTCTACCACAACACGCCACATCGGGGCCTTGGTGGCGAAACACCTCGCAATGCCTGGATCAGACTGAACCGTCAGTTTGGAACGGAAGACACCCTTGACGAAGATATCGCCCGTTCAATCTTCGGCACGACGATCGAGGCATCCATCCAGAAAGACGGGGTCAGCCTTTTTGGTCTCACCTACCAGGATTCAAAGCTTCAGCAGCTTCGTAGGCAAACACGATACAAGCCAGTGATCGTTCGGGTCGACCAACAGGACCTCGGCTATGTCTCTGTTCGCACAGAAAAGGAGTGGCTCACCGTCCCCTGCAAACAGCCAGGTATGGATGGCGTGGGGCTCCGGGAATGGGTTCTGAGCGAAGGGAAGATCAAGCGTGAGTATGCCGATCAGGCGAAGGCAAGCCACGACGTCCGGTTGAAGGCAATCGCGGAAATTCGCAGGTTTTCCGACGCTGCGACTGAAAGGGCGGGCATTAGATCTCTCACCTATTCGTCATACGAGGTCACAAAACTCTCCCGTTGGGGTGAAGCCGCCACTCGATCKGAAGCCATCGAGGCTGATGATCGCGACTTCCTCTTCACTGATGGGGACGTCGGCAACGAAAGGCCTGGTGTGATCGTCGGTAACGTCGAGGACGCCCGCCATGGCGACGCCGACATCGTCGACGCCAAGACCACCGCCGACGATTTGCCCCCTGACACCCCCGACGCCGACATCGGCGACGACGATATGTTTATGGAGATTTGATTGCCCGACATTATTGGTTCGACCGTAAATCTTGATCACGCTTCTCGATCGGAAATCATGAAGCGTGTGCTCGGAGTGTACATTGGCCACAAGCGCGACATGACGCTTGAGGATGAGCTCGACAGGCTGATCGAAAGCTGTCGCATGAGCATCTCGTTCGACCTCGATCACCGAGCTCGCGTGGGCAGACTTGCCGAAGGCAGAATTCTTGCGGTCATGGGCAAACCTGGCGCAGGCAAGACCCGTGCTCTTGAGCGTTTGTTCCGCAAGCGCGAAGACGTTTGGGGAGCAGCCTGTGGCCTGGAGAACTCGCAACTCATCTCGGTGAAGGCCCCTTCTCCATGCACGCTGAAGCAGTTGGGCAATGCCTTGCTAAAAGCGCTTGGCTACGATCTGCAGAGAGATCTGAAGGAAAACGTCGTTTGGGACATGGTTCGCCAGCGGCTACAAATTTGCGGTGTTCGCTATGTGCACATCGACGAAGTTCAACATGCGGTAGAGAACGCCAACAGGACCGAACTCCAGAAGGTCCGCGATACGCTGAAGGCGCTTCTGCAGCAGGTTACGTGGCCAGTCTGGCTGATCCTTTCGGGAAAGCCATCCTTTGCAAGCTTCATTGAGGGTGACACCCAGCTGAAGCGGCGTAGCCGTTTCGTCCTTTTCGGCGATCTCACCCTGGCCGACGATGCAAAGCTGGTCAGGAACACAGTGAGTTCAATCGTGGAAAAGGCGGCCAGTCTTAGGCTGAAACCGTCGCTGGATGACTCATTCTTGGCCCGCTTGATCCATGCGGCCGAAGGGCAATTCGGTACGACCGTCGAGTTTGTTCAGGATGCCATCGAGGAGGCCTTTCTTGAGGGCAGCGCGGTGGTCAAGCTCGACCACTTCGCCACGGCCTACGAAGCAAGATCTGGGTGCGCTCGCGACCGCAATGTTTTCACTTCGGAACAGTGGCACCTGATCGACGTGTCGATGGCTCTTCAGGACAGCCAATGGGACGAACGAGTGGTCGAGGAGCAAGCTACCGAAAAGAAGGTGAGGGATAAGAAAAACCAATGATGCAACTTCCAGCCAACATGACGGTGCCGCTCGGCATTGGAGAGCTACCAACCAGCTTCGCCTCCCGTATTGCCTTTATCAATGGGTGCTGTGCGCGCGACTTCTGCCTGGATATGGGCTTCACATTCCAAGAGGTGGTCGACGGCGAACCCGACGCTTTGGCCAAGCTGGCGCATTGCGGGCGCATTGACCCTGAAATGCTGACCCATTCGACGTTCCGTCGGACTGAAGCACGCCTCTATGAGTTCAACGGAGAGACCATCAATCGCAATGGCTTGCTGAGGGGGCGGGTTCGGGTGTGCCCCGCCTGCCTCTCAGACGACCTGGAACGTTTCAATTGTGAGGAGGCCGCCAGACCATATCAGAGGGCAATTTGGCTGATTGGTCATATTCGGACCTGTGCGCATCACGACGAAGCCTTCATCGAAGTCACCCGCGACTTGGATCCTCACGCTATTCACGACTTCACGAAACTGCTCACTCCAATGCTATCAACGCTAACATCGCGTGGTGAAAGCGCCGTCCAGCGAAGGCCTTCGAAGCTGGAGGATTACCTGCTCTCACGCCTAGCCGCTGACAGGGATCGTGGCTCAAATTGGTTGGATAGCTTCCRTTTCGACGCAGTAGGCAAAATTTGTGAGATGCTGGGGGTCGTGGACATTCATGGCGTCAGGGTACGTCTTCGCGATCTTACTGACGACCAGTTCTACGAGGCTGGCGGCCGCGGTTACGAGATTGCGTCCCAAGGTGAATCTGGCATCCGAGAGCTTCTTGCCGAGTTGCAAACGCGGCAAGGCCCGCTCAAAAGGGGTGCCGGACCCAAGTCAGCTTTCTATCGCATCTATGAATGGTTGGCGCACGAGTCCGAGGCCGAGGCCTACGATCCTCTCCGTGACATCGTCGTACGACACTGCGTCGACACCATGCCGATCGGACCAGGTGACGACCTGTTTGGGCGGCCGATCAGCGAACGGAAGGTCCATTCTGTTCATACTGCTGCGATCGAATATGGTGCCCATCCCAAGAGACTTCGAAAGCTCCTGCACCTAGCTGGCCACCTCAGCGACGAGGCGAACTCCCTCGTGGACGATCATGCCTTGTTCGACGCACGGAACGCGCATGAGTTTATCGGGCGAGTTGTCAACGCGTTGACGTTCAAAGACGCTGCCAATTATCTGAACGTTCCGCGGCCACACGACGTCTCATTGTTGGCGAGTCGATACATCGTTCCGCTGGTAGATGCGGATCGGAACACCCTGACGCAGTACGCCTTCGAGAAGGAGCAGCTGAATTCCTTCCTCGAAAGGCTGTTTTCAGATGCCCCTGCCCTTGGTCCCAGCGAGGAGGGTTTCGTCAGCATTCTGGAAGCGAGGAAGCGCGCTTGTTGCGGACTGATGGAGATCGTGGATCTCATCATGGACAAGAAGCTGCAGCGAGTCCGTACCTTGACGTCAGAGCGGGGGTTCATGTCAGCAATGGTCGATTTGGCTGAGGTGCGTTCGCTGGTTCGCCTGGGGGATAACCGGGGCCTCTCGCTTCGGCAGGCCGAAAAATCCTTGGGCGTTACAACGAATGTGTTGAAGGCGCTTGTCGTCCACGGCTATCTGCCCAGTCGAGTCGAGATCAACCCGGTCAATCGGTGTCCGCAAACAGTGATTGATCCAGCTGACATGGCCACCTTCAAACAGGACTACGTTTCCCTCATGGGGTTGTCAGAGGAAACCGGCATCCACTTCAACCGCCTGAAAAAGGAGCTGGTTTCAATCCCCTTGGCCATGGACCGAGATCTGATCGGTGCAAGTTTCTACCTTCGCTCGTCGCTCCCCACATTCTGAACGAGCTACCATTGTCGCCTACGACCCGGCTTTCGCCGGGTTTTCTTTTGCCCTTATGTCGTTGAGGCATTTTGATAGGTTCCCGCTGAGGCAAACCATTGGGTTTTATCGCCCCTCCCAGAGGCATTCTCTTTATCAAATCCATTTGAAATCAATAAGTTACAAACGCGTTGAGGCATTCTATCGGGTCGCTGACACCACCACTCCCTGGTCGCTCCACCTCTTACCCCATACAGATCCCTCGACATTAAGGGGCGCGGTTAGCACCGCGCCTCTTTTACTTGTGCACAACTGACTATCACACACAGAAATTGTTGACGGGTCACGAACGACGTGAGCGATCATTAGAAGAACTGAGCGGAGGTGGTGAGAAAGAATGGATGCCAAGTCTACTGCGAAAAAAGGAGATGCAACCCAACCTGTGAAAAAGGATAGAATTGTCATAAGCCAAGGAGTAGTTCCGACGCACTCCCTGAAGAAAGCTTTGACGATTGCACAAGGTCTCTGGGAATTTCGCCGGCAAGAGCGAGCCACACAACCTAGCGATTGCGCTAGACTACAGCCTCGCAAGCAGTGGATGGAGAACGATCACGGGATCGGCTGTGGCCTATGGTCTGACCACAGGCGCCTACAACGCCAAGGAAATTGCACTTACAGAGCTTGGCAGGCGAATAGTGCGCCCACTACCGAGAATGATGACGACACGACTAAGGTTGAAGCTGCACTTAAGCCTGCCTTGCTCAATCAATTTTACACTAAATACGACGGTTCTAAATTCCCTAAAGACGACGTTGATAGAAACGCACTTATCACGATCGGATTTCCAAGGGACCGGACAGACTCAGCCCTAGATATACTGAAAGAAAATGGGAAATTTGCTGGACTTGTGCGAGATACGAAGACTGGACCTTTTGTCTTTTTGAAATCAAGCACACTCCCTCAGAGCATTTCAAATATCTATGACATTGATGACGAGACTTCTCCCGATTTTATTTCCCCTCCAGAGATTCAACCTACCCTTGTAAGGCCAACAGTCACTTCGACTCAGCGTGTCTTTCTGACAC
>NZ_JBFUIP010000260.1:0-5475 GCF_056401815.1 Aminobacter sp. P4_D5
CGTTTCAACGCTGCGGCCTTCCTCGACGGCAGCGTTCGAAAGTTAGGCCAACGCATTCGCATCACGGTGCAACTCGTCGGCGTTCCGCATGGAAAGACGTTATGGGCCGAGCGTTATGACCGCGAACTGACGGACATCTTCGCGCTGCAGGACGAAATCGCCCAAGCCATCGCCCAACAGCTCAGGGTCAGGCTGCTGCCGCACGAAAAGTCCGCGATCGAGGCCGCTCCCACGCACAATGTCGACGCCTACGACCATTATCTTCAAGGCCGCCACTTCTACCATCTGCACACCACGGCCCATGTGCAGCTGGCGCAACGCCTTTTCGCCAAGGCTGTCGAGCTCGATCCAACTTACGCCAGGGCCTTTGCCGGCCTCGCCGACTGCGCCTAGTTCCTGCATTGCAATCACCAAGACGGCACCACGGTCGCGCATATTCTCGATGCGAGCGAAAAGGCGCTGCAACTGGACCCGACACTTGCGGAGGCCCATGCCTCTCACGCCATGGCCATGCACCTTGCCGGGCAAAGCGCCAAGGCGGTCGCCGAATTCGAGCAAGCCATGGTGCTCGACCCAGACGCCTTTGAAGTCCCCTACTTCTATGCCGACGTGGCGCGTGTGCTCGGCGACCGCGACAAGGCGGCCCGTCTGTGGGCACGCGCTAGCGATATTGCACCCGACGATTTCCGCTCGCCCTTGATGCTGTCGCAAATGTACTGGGAGCTCGGCCGCGAGGCAGACTCCGCCGATGMGATCAGGATGGGTCTGGAGCGGGCCGAACGCGCCTTCGCCGCGCCCACCCAGACATATCCTTGCCGCTCGCCATGGGCGCGCCGGCGCTGGCACAGCTCGGCGAATGCGAGCGCGCGCTCGACTGGATCTCGCGGGCGCTGACTGTCGGACCTGACGATCCACACACCCAATACAATGTTGCCTGCGCCTACGCGATGCTCGGCGAGGTCGAGCCCGCGCTGGAGATGATCGAACGCTGGGCGCTCAAGGCAAATGCGGCGACGAAAAAATGGCTGGCCGACGAGACCGAATTCGACAGCCTGGGTAGCCACCCGAGATTCCAGGCACTGGTTGAGCCGCTCGGAGAATGCAGCGCTTAGGCCGGTGCTGCCTCGTCAAACTGAGGCAAGCCATCGTCCAGCTTGAGCCAGGGCTGCTTCGACGAGATCCAGATGTGCATGGCCGGGCGAAACAGGCTCGGGTCGTCGAGCGAGCCCGACGTCACGGCCAGCACACCGGCCGCCTCGCGGCCGGAAAGCACCGTTGTGCCGCATTCGGCACAGAAGCCGCGTTTCACCGCCGGTGACGAATAGGCAATCTTGACCGGCCCGGTCAGCCTGACCTCGTCGGCACGAAACATCAGCCGCGCGTTGAACGCCGCACCCACCGCCTTCTGGCAGCTTCGGCAGTGGCAGATGCGCTCGTTCAGCGGTGCTGCTTCCACGACATAGCGCACGGCCCCGCACATGCAGCCGCCTTCATACAATTGTGCCATAGCTCAAGAGCCCCTCGCCCGAAGATTTGGGCCTCAGGCATAAGGTGGGCAATGTTATGTTGTCGATGGGAAAGTTGCGTGACTGCCTCAGCCGGCAGTCACTTCAAAGTCGCGGAAAATTCAGGAGCAAAGCGGAATACATGCCGACGGGGTGGCCGTGCGGAACAGCCGGTTTTGCCGCCGCGCGCTGGCGCGTGACGAAACGCTTTCCCAGACCTGGGTTCCGGCAACGGCATGCCGCGCCAAAAGCCTGATATCGTCGGGGCAATAACCGTCGCGCTCCATGACCTTCAAAATGATCGGGTCTTGCAGCAGATCCTCAAGCGTCAATTCGTGCTGGTCGTCCATAGTCGCCTCCGTTCGTGACCACTTCGACATTACGCACCATAGCCCTGAACCGTGACTGCCAGATGGCGGTTCCGTGACAGGAGCTGGGTATTTTCCGAAACAGCGAAAAGCCTTGCCGCCTCGCATGCGGTATTTACCGCACACGTCACCCGCCGCCTCAAGTCACATTCCCGCGACGGCAATCTTCCATCTTGCATTCAATGCGTTGCGCCAACAACATCAGCTGCGTTCGGCGCCCGCCACGACCAGCTGAGCTCGCCATTACCAGCTGATGCGGGCCTGCGGCATGCCATACATCAGGCGCGAGAACTCATCGCCTGACACATGAACCAGCGTGCGGTGATCGCCGCCTTCGAAATAGATGTCGCTGCCGCGGCGCAACTGTTCGTCGATCACGCAGGCGACCCGATAGGGCACGCCCAGGATCGGCACCGCGCCCTCGTCGCAATCGGGAAACAATGAGCTTGCTTCTTCTTCTGTCGCCRGCCGCACCTTGTCGCCGATGATCTCGCGCATGCGGGCCAGGTCGACATGGCGCGAAGCCGGCAGCACGACCAGCACATAGCCGTCCTCCCATCTCAGCACCACGCCCTTGGCGATCGCGCTGCCGGGCACGTGGGTCGCTTGCGCCGTCATCATCGAGCAGCCGGTGCGCGCATGTTTGGCGGCGTCGTAGCGGATGTGATTGTCTTCGAGATATTCCTGCATCGTCAATGAGATAGCCATGGCCACTCCTTTTCGCGGTAACATCGCGTCACTGCGGCCGGTATGGTGGTGGCGGGCACTGTCTGCCGCACGGCGAAGCCTGGCCGCATCATCGCCAGCCCATTTTCGATCAGCTTGCTGGCCGCATCTTCCGGCCCCCATCGAGGGGCATTCTCAACGTGCCGAAACGATACATCCGAAGCCCTTATCCAGCAAGGATTTTGGCCGCGCGCCGCCGTTTCACCCAGCGCGCGGCCGATCATTCAATTCACCTCTTTGACCTGTTCGTCCCAGCTCTTCACCTTGGTCTCGCCATTGAGGAAAGGAAGCGACAATGCCGCCAGTTCGGGTGCGAAGAAGACGTCATAGTGGGTGCGATTGGGGATGATCGCCAGCCGGTTCTGCGACATGGATTCGCGCATCCAGCCTGCGTCCTTCAGCCCGCCGCCAAGCAGCTGGTAGAATTTTACGATATGCTCGGGGCGGTACATGTCGCTGTCGCCATAAACCAGCATGACGGGCATCTTCAGCGTCTTGACGTCATCGGCCCAATCATAGGGCGTGCGCATCAGCTCGCCCATACGATCGAGCAGTTTCGGAAAATCCTCGACCTTTGGCGCCACCGCCGCATAGGCCTGGTACATCGGCGTTTGCTTCATCATGTCGGCCATGCCGGCACCGACCTGTGCCTGCATCGGCAGCATTTCGGGGTAGAAGCCGTCCTGGGCATAGGCGGCGGACACCAACGCCAGGCGCCGCACCACATCGGGATGTTGCACGGCAAGGCGGAAAGCCACGCCCGCTCCCATCGAATAGCCCATCACATCGACCTTGCCGTAGCCAAGCTGTTTCACCAGCCCGGCCATATCGTCGCCCATGTCGATCAGGCTCATCTTGCGGTCGGTGAGAGCCGTGCGGCCATGACCATAAAGATCGACCGCGATCACCTGGCGGTTCTTCGACAGCGCCGGCAACACCGGCCCGAACATGTCGATCGAGCCCAGCCCGCCATGCAGCAGAAGCAATGGCTCGCCCTTGCCCCTGATCTCGTAATAATAATTCACGCCATTGACCTCGGCATGGCCGGTCTTGACGCCTGATTGGGTGGTTTTCGTTGCCTCGGCCATTGCCGCTCCTCCTGTCACAACTGCGAACGCGGCCGCCGCCAGCATGGTGATGAAACTGCGCTTGTTCATGTCCTCGTCCCTTCTCGCTCGGAACCTTCCGGTCCCTTGCCTCAAGGACGAACGAAAACTTGCAATGCCGACAGTGTGGGAGAACTTTTCCACGGGTGGAGAAAATGTCGTCAACATTCCCCTCACTTCACACTGGTGGCAATGTAATGTCGGCTCCGCTGCGATCCTCCGCACCCCCTCTGGCCTGCCGGCCATCTCCCCCACAAGGAGGGAGATCACGCCTTCATCAGTGCCGCGGCCAATCACCAACGTCGCAAGGCTTGTCCTTAAGACGTTGCAGGATGCGCGCCGCCGCGGACGTGACTAATCTCCCTCCTTGTGGGGGAGATGGCCGSCAGGCCAGAGGGGGGTGCGAAGGATCTCAACCTGCGTGGTTTGCCTCGTAAAGCGCATCCGGCTGTCACCCTCTGTCAGCATCSAGCGTGGATAGCCGCRCSSGYTTTTCCACGCCCCCACCACCTCCCGTATCATTGACCTCGCGATCTTCCACGGGACCCCGGTGCGCACCGGGCAGCGGGGGGAAGCGCCGGTGCCGGGCTGGCAGGAGGTCGGTTCTCCTGCTGGGTGATGAGCCCCCAAGCCCGGGCCTTGCGGCGGCTGGCGGTGAAAGCCGAGGCGACTGAGCGGGGCAAGAACACCGAGCGGGGCGCGAACGTCGCGCCATAAAATCATTATCGGAAGGCACGGCCTCGCGCCCCGCTTCCCGAACTACCTCCTGCACGGGAGTGCTCTTTGACAATGGCCAGACCGGAAACGGGGCGTGGCGGTGAATAAGTGTGAGATGTGGTCCGCGAAGCGGACGAAAAGCCAACTGCTTGGCTTTTCGAACATCGAACGCCGGCAGGCCAGAGGGGGGCAACGTAGGGTGCAACCTCCCCAGGCCGCCCTGCTCAAAAACCGAAAGGCCGGGCGAGTGACCCGGCCGGCCTTTGCATTTCAGGGCGATCCGCCTCAGATCGTCTTCGCCAGCGCTTCGAGCTGGTCGGCGCATTGGCCCCAGCCCTCCTGAAAACCCATCTTCTCATGGGCATCGCGGTCGTCAATCGACCAGTGCCGGGCAATGGCGGTGTATTTGGTCTTGCCGCCGCCAACGTCCTCGAAGGTCAGCACCACCGTCATGAACGGCTTTTCGGACGGCGCCCACGCCTCGGTATAGGCGTCGGTGAAGACCAGCTGCTCGTTCGGCACGACTTCGAGATAGACGCCGGAATTGGGATATTCCACGCCCTCGGGGCTGCGCATGGTGATCGAGCTGGTACCGCCGGCACGCACGTCGAGCTTGGCGCTTGTCGTCGTCCAGGGTAGCGGCGCGAACCATTTCGGCAAAAGCGTAGCGTCAGTCCAGCAGCGATAGACCTTCTCGCGCGGCGCATCGATGATGCGGGTGAGAACCAGTTCGCGGTCTTTGACTGGGATGGCGGCGGCTGTTGCGGTCATTCGTCTTCTCCTCGTTGAAGTCAGCTTTCGGACCAAGGACGAGCAAGCTGAAGCCATCCCGACAGGCCTCAGCGAAAAAAAGCGGGCTAGTGTTTCCGCGCCTGTACGAGATAGGAATCGATCGACGTCTCGCCCAGCCATCTCGCGGCTTCCAGCCGGTGCAGGCCCTCGACCAGCACGTAGCGCTTGCCGTCATGGCGTACCTGGATCGGTGTCTTCATGCCGTTTTCGACGATGTCTTCGGCCAGATGCCGCACGGTTTCGGGATGCAACGTCTTCTTG
>NZ_JBFUIP010000261.1:0-5449 GCF_056401815.1 Aminobacter sp. P4_D5
GTCGACCACACCGTCGGCAGCCACGTCGATCACCGCCTTGGGCCGCACCAGCCGCATATCGTAGATCAGGAATTCGCCATGCAGCAAGGGTGCAAGCTCGGCATCCATCGAGAATGTCTCGACGGTCATCGCGTTGTCGCCGCTGGCTCCGCCACCCATAGTGACATCAGAGAAGGTGACCGAAGGAAACGGCAGGATTCGCGCCGTCACATCACCCTGCACCGTCACCTTGCGCCCGAGGATCGCACTCGCCTCGCGCTCGAAATCGGCCTTGTAGCCCGACCAGTCGATAAAATACGGCCCCACCAGCGCCGCACACAGCGCCAGCACGAACAGTCCACCGAATATCACAAACAGGCGAGCGAGCATTGCCTCGGGGCAAATCTTTCATTGCGTCCCAGGCGTCTAACCGCAGGAGCGTGGTCATTTGGTGGCATGTTGGGCTGTGCACTGCTGCACGTCAACGCCGTGCAACAGCCTGTCCCGCGAAAAGCGATCCCGTTAAACGCATCAGCCCGTCTATCGGGACCAAGGGGGATGCCCAGTTTCAGGTCAGGCCGAGCCGAAAATGACGGATTCCGAGAACCGGAACGGAACCTACATTCATGCACGTGAGTACCGGAAGCGCAGGTATCAGCCATTTGCAGGCCGGCCTCACCTGAAACTCTCTACTTAGCGTCGCGCTTGGCTTGTGAAACGGCAGCCGCCTTGCGCAGACGTCCGCGCTCCATCGGCCGCACCAGGCTCTTGGCCTTGGCGTTTTCCACCGCCCGCATGCCCAGATGCGCCTGCCGCGTATTGAAATCGGCGCCGCGTGCGGGCTTCTTCTGCTTGGTCAGCGCCAGTGCATGGCGTGCGTTCTCGACGAGATCGATCCGGGCTGCGAGTTGCCGCCGGCGTTCAAGCTCGCCGTTCAGCCGCCGCATGCTCATCGCCAGAACCTCCAGCTTGGCCTTGCTGCCGGCATCCATTTTCGATGGCTGCGCGCCCTTGGGGGCGGCTTTGCCCCGCATTTCGCGCCGCCTGCGGTGGGCTTCCGTCTGCGCCTTGTCGCGCCTTTCACGCACCGTCTTGACCAACTGGTGGAGCTCGGCGTCGGAGAGATCCTGCACTTCCGGATGATGCGACTTCTGCACCAGCTCGCGTTCGTCATCGCTCAACGCCCGAGCCTCATGTTTACGCGACATTGCCATATCTAGCCCTCGCTTCGCCAATCCGGCCGCCCCATCAACTGGGGCGACCGAACTGTCCGACCAAAGTGCCGCTGGGTCAAGCCGGACGGCGCATCCGGATCACTTCGTGCGGGAGACCCTCGTCGTCGTGCGAACGCCGCAATGTCTCGACGAAGCCGATGCGCTGGTAGAAGGCTGTGGCGGCTTCGTTCGCGGCATAGACCTCGACGTCGAGCGAGCCCTTGAGCGCTGCCGCATGCAGTACCAGGGCCTTGCCGAGGCCATGGCCGTGAGCTGCCGGGTCGACGAACAGCCCGCCGATGAAGCTGTCAATCAGGCCGATGAAGCCAGCTGGCTCGCCGTCCATTTCGACCACCCAGTTTTCGGCTTGGGGCAGATAGATCTCCCTTACCTTGGCCTGCTGGTCGAGCAGCTCCGCCTCGGTGAGGAACGGATGGCCAACGCGCGAGGCCTCGAGCCAGATGTCGGCCAGGCGGTTGCGGTCGGTCGTGTCGGAATAGGCGCGAATCTTCGCGCCGTGAGCGTGTTTCATGGAAGTATCCTAGGAATGTGCGTATCAGAGAAAGGCGCGCAAGCGCCCGCGTTGGCCTTTCGGCCCATCAGCACTTGGCTGACGCTTCAGCGATTGAAGTCTCTGMGCATAAAATCCCTTGTTGGACGGCGCCGAACTACCAGCACCGCACCCGTCCGTCAACGTCGCAAGATCTATTCCGCCAGCGGCAGGATCTTGCCCGGGTTGAGAATGTTGTGCGGATCGAGTGCTGCCTTGATCGCCCGCATCACGGCTACCCCATGACCGTGCTCGCGCTCCATCAGCCCCATCTTGCCCTGGCCGATGCCGTGCTCGCCAGTCGATGTGCCGTCCATGGCAATCGCCCGTTCGGCCAGCCTCTTGACGAACTCCTCGGCGCGGCCGATGTCGGCGGGATCGTTGGGATCCATCAGCACCAGCGTATGGAAATTGCCGTCGCCGACATGGCCGACGATGGGCGCTACCAGCCCCAGCCGCTCGATGTCGGCCTCTGTCTCGGCAATGCATTCCGCAAGCCGCGAGATCGGTACGCAGGCATCGGTCGACAATGCCCGCGCACCGGGCCGCAGCGTCTGCGACGCCCAATAGGCGTCGTGCCGCGCCTTCCACAATTTTGCCCGCTCTTCGGCAACCGTGGTCCACAGGAACGGCCCGCCGCCATACTCAGTGGCGATCTCGCCAAAACTCTCCGCCTGCTCGGCAACGCCGGCATCGGAACCATGGAATTCGAGAAACAGGCACGGGCTTTCGGGATAATCGAGCTTGGAGTAATTCTTCATCGCCCGCATCTGCAACGCGTTGACCAGTTCGATCCGGGCCACCGGAATGCCCATCTGGATGGTCGTGATCACCGCCTGGCATGCCGCTTCGACGCTCGGGAACGGACAGACGCCGCCCGAAATCGCCTGCGGAATGCCCTGCAGCTTGAGCGTGATCTCGGTGATGATGCCGAGCGTTCCCTCCGACCCTACCAGCAGCCGAGTCAGGTCGTAGCCCGCCGAGCTTTTCCGCGCCCGGTGCGACGTCACCACCTCGCTGCCGTCGGCCATGACGGCCCTGAGTGACAAAACGTTCTCGCGCATCGTGCCGTAGCGCACCGCATTGGTGCCCGAAGCGCGCGTCGCCGCCATGCCGCCAAGGCTGGCATTGGCGCCCGGATCGATCGGGAAAAACAGCCCTGTGTCGCGCAGATAGGTGTTCAGCGCCTCACGCGTCACGCCCGCTTGCACCGTGCAGTCGAGATCGTCGGCATTGACCGAAATCACCTTGTCCATGCGCGAGGTGTCGACCGATATGCCGCCTGCCGGCGCGTTGACGTGGCCTTCGAGCGACGTGCCGGTGCCGAAGGCGATGACCGGCACGCGATGTTGCGCGCACACGCGAACGACATCCTGCACATCCGCGGTGCTTTCAACGAACACGACCGCATCGGGCGCCTGGTTGGGCAGATAGGTGGTGGTGTGGCCGTGCTGCTCACGGATTGCCTGGCCAGTCTGGAAGCGCTCGCCGAATGCCTGCTTGAGAATGCCGAGCGCGGCCACGATCCCCGCCTCGTTGCGCGCCATCGTCTTCAGGTCGCTCAGAGCCATCATTTCCTCCGCGAATAGAACAGCTTGGCGCCTTGTCGGCACCTTATGCTGCGGTAATCTGCCAGCCCAGCCGGTTTGTCCAGCGCTACAATCGACCAACAAGGATCACGCCATGTCAGTGCCATTCGTTTCCAGCGTCATGGAGATAGAAAAAGGCTGGATCGACTATAACGGCCACCTCAACATGGCCTATTACAACGTGCTGTTCGACCGCTGCAGCGACGAAGCGCTAGATCTGCTCGGCATGGGCGCGGCTTACGTCCGCGACAGGCAACTCACCATCTACACCGCCGAGGTGCACGTTTGCTATGTGCAGGAACTCCATCTCGACCATCGCGTCACATCAAGCTTCCAGTTGCTCGACCATGACGACAAGCGCCTGCGGGTTTACCAGGAATTGCGTCATGTCGACGGCTGGCTGGCCGCGACCTCCGAGTATCTGGCGTTGCATGTCGACATGAACGGCCCCAAGGTTGCCCCCTTCCCCGGGGATATCCTGGCCAATATCGAGGCGATGCGCGCGGCCCACGCTTCATTGCCCATGCCCGAGCGGGCTGGCCGCGGCATCGGCATCAGGCGCAAGCCGGCATAGTGGCGGACCTGCCACAGGCGATTAACCTTACCTGTTTATAACCGGCGCCACAGCCTGAGGTTCGTTGATCGCCCCTCGCTGCCCTCCGACAATCCCCCGCAGCGAAGTTGAGTCGCGGCGGCGGGCACCGGACGGCTTGAGGCAAGGCATGCAAACTGACATCGAAACGACGGCCAACAAGCTCGCCTGCGATCCGCGCATCAGCGACTATGATTTCTGGCGTTCGCTCCGCAACATCAACAACGAGCTGTTTGAGATCGCCAACAACAACGGCCCGATCCCGATCGAGATGCTGCGCTGGCGCGTCATCTTGCGCGAGGCCCGCTCCAAGCGCGGCGTTGCCTGAGCACATCAAAAGAGGGCCCAGGCGGCGTTTGCTTGGTCAGGCCAGCTTTTCCCTAAGGAACGCGATGGTCCGGCTCCAGGCCAGATCAGCCGCTTTCTTGTCGTAGCGAGCTTCCGAAGTATCGTTGTTGAAGGCGTGCTGCGCCCCTTCGTAAATGTAGATCTGGAAGTCCTTGCCGGTCTTTTGCAGCGCCGCCTTGTAGGCGTCGATCCCGGCGTTCACGCGGTCGTCCTTACCGGCATAGTGCAGCAGCAGCGCAGACTTGATCCGTGCGATCGCAGCTTCGTCCTTGGGTTGACCGCCATAATAGGCGACACCGGCCGCCAGATCAGGCGCATTGATTGCAAGCGTGTTGACGGTGCCGCCGCCCCAGCAAAAGCCCACTGCCCCAACCTTGCCGGTGGACAATTCGTGCCCTTTCAGAAATGCAACGGTCGCCACTCCATTCGCTGCCGTTTGGGCGGCATTCATCTCGGCGAACATCTCGCGCGCCTTGTCCTCATCAGCAGGCGTTCCGCCAAGCGGCGACAGATAGTCAGGTGCCAGCGCGACAAATCCTTCCAGCGCGATCCGCCGCGCGACGTCACGTATATGCGCGTTGAGCCCCCGGTTTTCGTGGATGACAATCACGGCCGGCAGCTTGCCCAACTGACCGGCAGGATGAACCAGATAGCCCTTCATCTCGCCGGATGCGCCAAGATAGGTGATATCTTCGCCCTGGAGTCGTTTGTCGTCGTCGGCGACGATTGCCGCCCTGGCCGGACTTGCCGAGAGCAGCGGCGCAATTGCTGCTGCGGCTACAGCCGAGCCGGCGAGCCTGGTCAGCTTCTCCATGAAGCCGCGCCGGTCGAGCGTCAGCTGGGTGTATTCGTCATAGGCGTCGATCATCGCCTGGGTGATGGCAGGTCCGGTCATGTCGTGCTCCCCTTTGTTGCTGTAGCCTGACGAACGGCCCACCTTGCCGCCTGCCAGGCAGTTTGTCCGCCTAGGTGTTTGATCCCAGGCTTTGATGGGGCATCCTTGTTGGCCGAAACAGGGGATGCACTATGGGCCAGGTTCTTCATGGGAGCGCCACGACGACAGAGGCGGTCCGTCGAGCGATACAGCATAGTCAAGAGAGCCTGAGGGCGCTGGCGAAACGCTACGGAATCAACCAGAAGACCGTCGCCAAATGGCGGGAGCGGACTTCGGTGGCCG
>NZ_JBFUIP010000262.1:0-5381 GCF_056401815.1 Aminobacter sp. P4_D5
GTTTCGCATGCGTTTTGAAGGAACGTCGGCCTATGTCGCCGACAAGGATCTGATGGTGGCGGTCAACGCTTCGATCGCGCTCGAACGCCCTCTTCTGGTCAAGGGTGAGCCAGGCACCGGCAAGACCGAGCTGGCGCGCCAGGTCGCATCAGGCCTCGGCCTCGAGATGATCGAATGGAATGTCAAATCCACCACCAAGGCGCAGCAGGGCCTCTACGAATATGACGCGGTGTCGCGCCTGCGCGACAGCCAGCTTGGCGATGGGCGCTTCAACGACATCAAGAACTACATCAAGCGCGGCAAGCTGTGGGACGCGTTTGCAGCCGGACGCAAGGTAGTGCTGCTGATCGACGAGATCGACAAGGCCGACATTGAGTTTCCCAACGACCTGTTGCAGGAACTCGATCGCATGGAGTTCTTCGTCTACGAGACCGGCGAGACGATCCGCGCGGAGGTGCGCCCGATCGTCATCATCACCTCCAACAACGAAAAGGAGCTGCCCGACGCCTTCCTGCGCCGCTGCTTCTTCCATTACATCCGCTTTCCCGACGTCGATACGTTGCACAAGATCGTCGAGGTCCACTATCCCGGCATCAAGCAGAGTTTGGTGCGCGCGGCGCTCACCCAATTCTATGAGATCCGCGACGTGCCAGGCCTCAAGAAGAAGCCGTCGACCTCCGAGGCGCTCGACTGGATCCGCCTGCTCGTTGCCGATGACGTCGCACCCGAAGACCTGCGCGCCGACCCGAAAAATGCGCTGCCCAAGCTGCATGGCGCGCTGCTCAAGAACGAGCAGGACGTGCATCTGTTCGAGCGCCTGGCATTCATGGCCAGAAGGCAGGGGTGAGGAACGGTCCGCGCAGCGGACGGACAACGATTTTCCACGCTGTGGACCGTTGGCCGCATGGCAATGCTGAGGCAGGTTCCAGCCAACCGACGCAATCACGAAAGGCATAGCCATGACCGACATCACCATCCGCCCGCTTGAGCTTGCCGACCATGCCGAATGGCGCGGGCTGTGGACCGCCTATCTCGATTTCTACAACACGGTGCTGCCCGAGAACATCTACGAACTCGCCTGGAAGCGGCTGTTCACCGACGGCGAATTCGAGCCCAAGGGCCTGATTGCCATCGTCGACGGCAAGGCGGTCGGGCTGACCCATTATCTCTACCACCGTTCGGGCTGGTCCGAGGCCAACAACTGCTACCTGCAGGACCTGTTCGCTGACCCAGCCGCACGCGGCAAGGGCGTTGGTGCGGCACTCATTCAAGCGGTCAAGCAGGAAGCGGCCAGGATCGGCGTCTCCAACGTCTACTGGATGACGCATGAAACCAATGCCACCGCGCGCAAGCTCTACGACCGCGTCGCCCGCCTCACCGGCTTCGTCGAATACGATTTGCTCTAGGCCTGACGCAAGCTGAGCAGCCCGGGCCGCTCAACCCGCGCTATTGGCCACCCACTTGTGCCACTGGGCAGCGTTGCCACGGAAGACGTTGAGATCGATCTTGCCGTCGACGCCGTGCGACAGGCCCGAACCCGAATACTGCCAGAACACCCAGTTGCGGCCGGGATAGACCTTGGACGGCGGCTCGGCCACGGCGCGCAGCCAGAACGGGTAGTTCTGGAAGTGGCCGCGCAGGTTGTCGCGGTAGAAGTCGGGCGCGGTGTAGATGACCGGGCGCTGGCCGTAATGACGCTCCAGGATGTCCATGAAGACCTGCATCTTTTCGCGGATCTTTTCCGGGCTGTGGCGGCGCTTGCAGCTCGACTCGCCATTGTATTCGACGTCGATCACCGGCGGCAGGGCGCCGGCCACCTTGGGCACGTTGCGGATGAACCAGTTGGCCTGCTCGCCGGCGGTGCGGCACCAGTAGAAGAAATGATAGGCGCCGCGCTTCAGACCGGCGGCCTCGGCTGCGCGCCAGTTCTTCTTGAACATCGGGTCGAGGTGGTCGCCTCCGTCGGTGGCCTTGATATACGCGAAGTTGGCGCCCTGGGTGCGCAGCTTCGGCCAGTCGATCTCGCCCTGCCAGCGCGATACGTCGACGCCATGGACGGCGAAATTCTTCGGCGACATGGCCTTGCCGAAATTGATCGGCTTGGCGTCGCGGAAACGGCGGCCGTAAATCTGGCCCGGCGCGAAAGGCGTGGCCTTCATCGGGTTCGACGGGGCGACCAGCGCGATCGGCTTTGCCCCCGGCAATGGCATGTCTTCAAGTTCGATCGCTGGCGCCGTCGGTGCCGCGGGCATAGGCGTCGGCATGGCCATCGCCACTGCTACCGGCGGCTCGACCAGTGTCATCGGTGGTGGTGCGGCCATCGCCTGTTGCGGCATCGGCCGTTGTACTGCGGCAGGTGCCACATCGGCCGATGGAATGGGGCTCGCTGGCCTTGCAACGGAACTCGTCGTCTCGGACGATGTCCCTGCCTGCGCYATGAGGTCGCCCAGCCCCGAGCTGGAGGTGCAGCCGGCCAAGGCCATGCTGGCGAGAAGGATCGCTGACGCAGCTGAAAAACGCATTGTTACCCGTACGCAAAACGAGACCGCCGACGGCAAGACTCGGGCCCCCGAACTCCACTGATTTGAATTGCTAACGGGAAATTACCAAAAAAGACTGAATCTTATTTTTACCTTTGAGTGTGGCATCGAAGCGACCCGACACCGGCACCACAGGCTTGCTTGCCGCGACGATGCGAAGCAAAGTGCCGCCATGTTCATACCGTTCTTTCTCGAACTCAAGGCGGCCAAGGTCCCGGTCTCGCTGCGGGAATATCTGGCGCTGCTCGAAGCACTCGATGCCGATCTCGTCAGCTATGACGTCGAGGGCTTTTATTACCTCGCTCGTGCAACGCTGGTGAAGGACGAGCGCCATATCGACCGCTTCGACCAGGTCTTTTCGCACTACTYCAAAGGCGTCGAGGCGGTTGCCGGTGAGAGCGCTGTCAATGTCGCCGACATTCCCGAGGAATGGCTGCGCCGGCTTGCCGAAAAGACGCTCAGCGACGAGGAAAAAAAACTGGTCGAAGCGCTCGGCGGTTTCGAAAAGCTGATGGAGACGCTGAAGCAGCGCCTTGAGGAGCAGAAGGGCCGCCATCAGGGCGGCTCAAAGTGGATCGGCACATCAGGCACCTCGCCCTTCGGCGCCTATGGCTACAATCCCGAGGGCGTGCGCATCGGGCAAGCCGAAAGCCGCCACCGTCGCGCGGTCAAGGTCTGGGACAAGCGCGAGTTCAGGAACTTCGACGATAGCGTCGAGCTCGGCACCCGCAACATCAAGGTGGCGCTCAAGCGCCTGCGCCGCTGGGTGCGCGAGGGCGCGGACGAAGAACTCGACCTGCCGGGCACCATCCACGCCACGGCCGATCATGGCTATCTCGACGTCAAGACGCGGCCCGAACGGCGCAACGCGGTCAAGCTTTTGATGTTCTTCGATGTCGGCGGTTCGATGGACGACCATATCAAGGTCGTGGAGGAGCTGTTCTCGGCCGCGCGCGTCGAGTTCCGCCAGCTCGAATATTTCTACTTCCACAATTGCCTCTACGAAGGCGTGTGGAAGGACAATCGCCGCCGCCATCAAGAGGTCTTGCCTACGCTCGACGTGCTCCACAAATACGGCCACGACTACAAGGTGATCTTTGTCGGAGACGCTTCGATGAGCCCATATGAGATCGCTTATGCCGGCGGTTCGGTTGAACACTGGAACCCGGAACCTGGGGCTGTGTGGCTGCGCCGCGTGCTCGAACAATGGCCCAACGCCGTCTGGCTCAATCCGACGCGGGAAAAGCACTGGGGCTACACAAGCTCGATCAAGATGGTCAGTGAGATATTCTCCAGCCGCATGTACCCGCTGACGCTGGCCGGACTTGAAGCCGCAACGAAACAGCTGTCGCGCAAACACTGATTCCCTTCACCGCGAAGTGATGCCCTGTCATCAGCGAACGCTCGTAACTATCTGTGCGAAGAAAAGACAAAGCATGGGAGACCATAGCATGGACACCAAGACCTACCCCGTCATCCGCACCGACGCCGAATGGCGCGCGCTGCTGACGCCCGAGCAGTACCAGGTGATGCGCCACCACGGCACCGAGCGGCCGGGAAGTTGCGCGCTGCTTTATGAAAAGCGCGCCGGCACCTTTACCTGCGCTGGTTGCGACCAGCCCTTGTTTGAATCCAAGCTGAAGTTCGAAAGCGGCACCGGTTGGCCGAGCTTCAACGATCCTGTCGAAGGCTCGGTCGAAAACACCGTCGACCGCAGCTACGGCATGGTGCGCACGGAATGCCATTGCGCGCGCTGCGGCAGCCA
Organism: Aminobacter sp. P4_D5; assembly: GCF_056401815.1. Classification (NCBI taxonomy): domain Bacteria; kingdom Pseudomonadati; phylum Pseudomonadota; class Alphaproteobacteria; order Hyphomicrobiales; family Phyllobacteriaceae; genus Aminobacter; species Aminobacter sp. P4_D5. Next base: position 4,306 of record NZ_JBFUIP010000262.1, read on the forward strand.
TCTTGGCCATGTCTTTCCCGATGGTCCGCCGCCGAGCGGCCTTCGCTACTGCATCAACGGCGTGGCGCTGAACTTCGAGCCGGCGAGCTGAGCCTCAAAGCAGGCTGGCGAGGATGATCCACAAAGTGGCGCCTATCTTTATCGTGCCGGCATTGGGCGTGCCTGCCATGTCGGCGGTGCGCAGCACGCTGCCATAAAGGAATAGATTGTAAGGCAGCGGGATCAGGTGCACGGCGACCGCAAACAATGCCGACATCTTGGCGGCCAGGATCARCAGCGCAATGATCGTGGTGACGACATTGATCAGGCTGCCGACCGTGACCATGTCGCGCCAGAACAGCTGGCCAAGTGGCACTTCGCCGTTCCAGCGCCGTGAGAAGAACGCGGAAATGCCGCCTTGCCTGCCGATGGGACCGGTGCTGCCTGAAGGATGGAATTGCCCTGCACTCGTCATCTCGTGACCTCGCATCATCTTGATCGGCGGTCGCTGCCCTTACATGGTTCGGGATCGGGCAGCTAGCCTATCACACCATCCAAGGGCCGCCTTGTACAGGTCGGAGCATCGCTTCGGCTTGGTCGCGCTCGACCTGACCCTGCTTGCGCAGGCGGATCAGTGCCCCAAACGGGTCAAGAAACGAAGAAATTCGCAGGCAAATGCCTCGCGCGGAAATATGCGGCCGAGTTGCCTCGCCTTTCTGCGTGAAGGCGACTGCGCATGTGCCGGCGATCAGGTCCAATCCGTCTTCCGTGCCGATGCGGAATGCTCGCGAAGAGCGCGAATGCGGCCCTGCTTCCATGGGTTGCAACCGTGTTGCAATGCATCGGCAATTGATCAAACGTAAAATGACAACAAAAGACCAGAAACTGGTGTTTCTAGATCCTTCACAGGATTGAGTGGTTGGTCCGATCTGTTGGATAAAGCAATTCGACTCGGACTGGGCCGCCTTGTCCATTCGACGCGACGGCTTTGGTTAGCAATTGTTAGCAATTGCCTAAAAGCAACACCCATCCATCGAAGTAGCTTCCCCAACGTCCGGATTGCTTGCGTGCGTTAAAACATACGTGCACGCTAATGT
>NZ_JBFUIP010000263.1:0-5329 GCF_056401815.1 Aminobacter sp. P4_D5
CAATGACGCGCCAAACGCGAACAATGACGCGCCAAACGCGAAACCAAGCCAAAACAACAGGAATCGGACGAACAAGGACAGGCGGCCACGGCCGAAATCGATCGGCAAATAATGATACAGGACCGATTCACGGCGAGTTCTGGCCAGCTGACTGCGAACACCAAACAAGCTCCATCCGTGCGCCCCTATATGTAAGAAGAGTGCCCGGCAGCATTCCGCGTTCTCTTATCGTATGAACAAAGCCCACCGCTGCTCACGAAGCCCTATTCCCGCCCCAATACGCGCAGATGTCTCGAAGCGGCCCTGGCGCGGAATGAGTCTGTACGCGCACCCTATATAGAGAGGGGCAGGCTGACGGATCGCGGTTCGTTGACTTGGAGCGCCATGACAGGCAAATGTCTTGGCAACTAAAAGCAAGCGGGCGCAAAGCGTCGGGGATATTTACCGTACTTGATGCAGGATACGTGCCAGACCATAGCCGAGCTCGGCAATGAGCCGCCGCTTATCGCGGATGGCCGCGCCGGTCCCCCGGACCGTCTCGAGGTCTCGGCACGTTGGCTGTCAGGCACTTTCCTCACCGGCGTGACGTCCTCCGTTTTGATGGGCGTGGCACTTTTTGCTGCCCTCGACGGGCGCGAGCAGCTGGCGACCCCACCCGAGATCGCCGAACTCGCAACACTTGCCGCTGGCGGCGACGCCGGCCAGAAGGCCAAGACCACGCGCCTTGCGCCGCTGCGCCAGATCGCCAAGGCCAAGGACCGGCGGCGCATGGAAGTGTCGATGGTCACCAAGCAGGGTGACCGCGAGGTGATCCGCACCATGCCTTTCGTGCAGATCAAGATGGCGCTGGCAGCAAGCCATCCCACGACACGCAGCTACCCCGCTTTCGATCCCCTGACGGTCTTCGCCGAAGATGGCCCCGCACAGCCAGCGGCACCCGCAGCTGCGACCGGCCAGATCTACGGTGTCAAGGTCGAGAGCGAGATGAGCCTCAAGACCGTCGACTTCCCAGTTGAGACCGCAGCCTTTGACGAGACCTCGGCCCTTTCCGCCAATGAGGTCGAAAAGGTGGTGCGCGACGCCGGCGGCGACCTGACTGAAGGCGATATCCAGGTCGCGTCATTGCACTATATCGACCCGCAGCGTTTCGGCGACGCCTTTGCCGACCAGACGCTGGCCGGCTCCTATGGCATCAAGATCGTGCCGGAGAATGTCTCGGTCTCGTCCCGCGCCGACGTCGATCCAGAAACACTTTCTTATGCCGAAGACATCATCGCCTTTGAAAAAGACCGCAAGATCGTCGATGCGCTGGCTGACTCAGGCTATGTTGGCGAGGACGCCCAAGGCATGGCGAAGGCAATCTCGCGCCTGCTCAACGCCACAGCACTCAAAGCCGGCACCGTGCTGCGCATCGGCCTCGAGGTTCGCGGCGATGTCGGCAAGATCGTGCGCACCAGCGTCTACGACCGCACCCAGCATATCCTGACCATCGCGCTCGACGACCGCAACCAGTTCGTACCGGGCGACGAGCCGGAGCCGAACCCCGAGATCGCCACCGCCTTCGATGACACGCCAAGGGTCTCGACGTCGCGCGGTGCCTTGCCCACAGTCTATGACGGCATCTATCGGGCGGCCTATTCCTACGGCATGTCGCAGGACATGACCAAGAAGCTGGTCAGGCTCTTGAGTTCCGACGTCGACTTCCAGTCGCGGCTCAATCCGTCCGATCGCATCGAGGTGTTCTTTTCGCAGCCGGACGGCGACGACAAGGCATCAGACGATTCCGAGCTGCTTTATGTCTCGGCGAATTTCGGCGGCAACACACGCAACTTCTACCGTTTCCAGATGAGTGACGGCGCGGTCGACTATTTCGACGAGGATGGCCGCAGCGCGCGTCAGTTCCTGCTGCGCAACCCATTGCCCAACGGCAGGTTCCGCTCCGGCTTCGGCGGCCGCAAGCACCCGATCCTGGGCTATGTCAAAATGCACACCGGCGTCGATTGGGCAGCCCCCACCGGCACGCCGATCATCGCCTCCGGCAATGGCATCGTCGAAAAGGCTGGCTGGGCCGGCGGCTACGGCAAGCAGACGATCATCCGCCATACCAATGGCTACGAGACATCCTACAATCACCAGAGCCGCATTGCAGGTGAGGTCGTTCCGGGCGCTCGCGTCCGCCAGGGCCAGGTCATCGGCTATGTCGGCACCACCGGCCTGTCCACCGGTGCGCATTTGCATTACGAGCTGATCGTCAACGGCACCAAGGTCGATCCGATGCGCGTGCGCCTGCCTACCGGCCGCGCGTTGTCTGGCGATGAACTGACAGCCTTCAAGCGTGAGCGCGAGCGCATCGACGATCTGCTCAAGGACGAAAACAAGGACGCGCTGAAGGTCGCGAGCACGGCAAAGGCCAGCGGCTAAGCTCGGCTCGCGACGCTTGCGATGCCGTCACTTGCGAGTGCGTCGTATTTGGCCCGCTTGGCGATGTACATGGCCCGGTCCGCCGCCGCGATCAGGGCTTCTGGATCGCCGCCGTCGTCGGGGAAGACCGCGATGCCGATCGTGGCACCTACGACCAGCTGCAATGACTCCGCTTCAATAGGCTTGGCGATGTCGCGCTGGAGCCGCTGGCTAAGAAACAGCAGCGCTTCGGTATTGCTGACATCATGCAGCACCACGCCGAACTCGTCGCCACCGAGCCGGGCAACAGTCGCCCCCTTCGGCGCCGCATTAGCGATCCGCTGCGCCACCTCGACCAGCACCGCGTCGCCAGCGGCATGGCCATGCCTGTCGTTGACCGGCTTGAACCCGTCCAGGTCGATATAGATCACAGCACAGCCGGAAGGCGAGCCATTGGATCGGCCGATCGACGCGTGGATTTCCTCGCGGAAGCGGYGACGATTGGCAAGGCCAGTGAGCGGGTCATGGCGAGCGGTATCATGGGCGAGGCGCTCCGCCGCCTCGCGGCGCGCAACCTCGCGCGACAGCTGCCGGGTGCGAATGCCGAGCATGACAAGGGCAACGATGCCGGCGCAAAGCAGCAGCGACAGCAATTCGTCCAACTGCCACGCTTCATAAGTGCGCGTGACCTGATAGAGTTGCTCGAAGAGATTGACCTGCGTGTCTATCGCAAACAGCACGACACATAGCAGCAGCCAGATTCCGTAGGGCATGTATCCTCGCCAGATAGCGGTGCGCCACGGCGTTGCCTCGCCCAAGCCTTGGTGCCGACTCTTGTCGATTGCCGACATGATTTCCGCCTTTTTCGAAACCAAGACATGCCTCCAAAGCCTTAACAAGGTGCTAGCGCAACTCATGCAATTGCATCAATCGGCAGCTGTCCGCGCGCTTGTCCCGGGCTTTTCGGCAGCCCTCTTCCACGACGGCTGAGTGAACCAGGCAACCGCTGCCGCAACAAAACACATTGCGGCCGAAATGGCGGCAATCACTGAAAAGGCACGGTTGGTCGCCGATACCCTGAGCGTCTCGGCGGCGGCATCGAGCGGTGACGCGACAAAGGCGCCGAACTCCGCACCGGGTGCGGCTGTTCCCAAAACCTTGGCGAAGACGACGCCGGCGACGGCACCGAGCGAAGCGACCGCCATCAAGCCGGCTGCGCGCGCAAGCGCGTTGTTGATGCCCGAGGCGAGACCTGTGTCTTCTTCTGGGGTCGCCCGCATCACCGCCGCCGAAACCGGCGAAACCACGATCGCCATGCCAAGGCCCTTGAGCAGCAGGATCGGGAACGTCACTTGCCACAGCATCATCAGCGGCATKGTGAGTGCGAGGCCAACATAAGAGATGCCGACGATCGCAGCGCCTATGGTCAGTGGCCAGCGCGGCCCGATCGCGTCGGACAGCCTGCCCGAGTAGCTCGACAGGCCGGCGATGAACAGCGAAAGCGGCAAGAACAGCAGGCTCGCCTCCCATTCCTTGACGCCCCAGCCTGAGACAACGGTCATCGGCAGGAAAAACAACACCGCGTTGAAGGCAAAAAACAGGACCAGCGTGTAGAGATTGGCGCCGGCGAAGGCGCGCGAGGCAAACAAACCGAGCTTGACCATCGGTGCGCCGGCACGCTTTTCCCAAACAATGAAGCCGGCGAAGATTACGCTGCCAAGCGCGATCCAGGCCCATGGCGAGACGGCCCTTGCCTCAACAGGCAGGCCGAAAGCTGTCAGCCCCCAGGCCATCAGGCCGAGGCCGGCGGTCGCAAGAGCCGCCCCTGTGATGTCGAGCCTGCGCTTCGCAGACGGCCGGTCGCGCGGCACCTTGGCAAAAATCATGCCGAGCGCGACAAGCCCGATCGGCACGTTGATGGCGAAGATCAGCCGCCACATCCATTCGGCGCCGAACGACAGCACCATGCCGCCAACGAACGGTCCCATGGCGGTGGTCAGCGACGAGAATGCCGCCCATTGGCCGATCGCCTTGCCGCGTGTTTCGGTCGGGTAGGCTTTTGCGATGATGGCGAGACTGCCTGGCACCATCAGTGCCGCACCGATGCCTTGGGCGGCGCGCGTGATGATCAGCATGTCGGCATCGACAGCCAGCGCGCAGGCCGCCGACGTGATCATGAACAGCAAAATGCCGGTGGCGAAGATGTTGCGGACGCCGAAGACATCGCCGGCGGCACCGCCAAGCAGAACAAGCGCGGACAGAAACAGCATGTAGCCATTGCTGATCCACTGGGCGTCGACCAGCGACGCGCCGAGGTCGGCGCGGATGATCGGCATGGCGAGCGACACCACCGTCCCGTCGATGAAGCCCATGCTGGATGCAAGGATCGCCGACACCAGCACATAGCGCCGGGCCTCGGGCGGGCAAAAGACGTGGTTGGTATTTGGCACGGTGTCTGATGTGTCCATGGGGCGAGACTATGTGCGAGAAGGTTGCGCGGGAAGTGACCAAGGGAAATGATTTCGCGGAGCCAGAAATCCGCCTGCGGCGCACTCTACGTTGCCCCCCTCCGGCCTGCCGGCCAGAGGGGGGCGCGAAAGAGTGATGCTTCCACGGCTGACACACTTATTCACCGCCACGCTCGCTTTAGCGCCTGGCCATTGTCAAAGAACACTCCCATTTTCGGGAGGTAGTTCGGGAAGCGGGGCGCGAGGCCGTGCCTTCCGAGTAGATATTAGCTGGCGCGACCTCGCGCCCCGCTCGGTGTCTGTCCCAAGGTTGGCCGGTCACAGCGCTGCTCCATGTACATTCCATGGACAATCGCCGCGGCTTTTCCGCATTTCCCCGCCGCGCAGCATTCCATTTGCGGAAACCTGCACCGGAAAACGCCGGCCTGTCGTCGGGCCCTCGGAGCCACGGATACCGACAC
>NZ_JBFUIP010000264.1:0-5222 GCF_056401815.1 Aminobacter sp. P4_D5
GATTTGTAGCACTTGCAAGCTAGGTATAGCGCAGTAGCCGCACGCTGAATTTCGGCGCTGCATGAGGGAGCCTCCAAAGATGTCCGACGACGAAATCATCCTGTCCGAGCTTTCCGACGACGAACTCGTGCAGCAGATGCACGACGACCTCTATGACGGGCTCAAGGAAGAGATCGAAGAAGGCACCAACATCCTGCTTGAGCGCGGTTGGGTGCCTTACAAGGTGCTGACCGAGGCGCTTGTCGAGGGCATGCGCATTGTCGGCGAAGATTTCCGTGACGGCATCCTGTTCGTTCCCGAGGTGCTGCTTTCCGCAAACGCCATGAAGGCCGGCATGTTCATCCTGCGCCCGCTGCTTGCCGCCACCGGCGCGCCCAAGCAAGGCAAGATGGTGATCGGCACGGTCAAGGGCGACATCCATGACATCGGCAAGAACCTGGTGGGCATGATGATGGAAGGTGCTGGCTTCGACGTCATTGACCTTGGCATCAACAATCCGGTCGAAAAATATCTGGCAGCGATCGAGGAGCACCAGCCCGACATCATCGGCATGTCAGCGCTTCTGACGACGACCATGCCCTATATGAAGGTCGTCATCGACACGATGAAGGAAAAAGGCATCCGCGACGACTTTGTCGTGCTCGTCGGCGGCGCTCCGCTGAACGAGGAATTCGGCAAGGCCGTGGGTGCGGATGCATACTGCCGCGATGCGGCGGTGGCTGTCGAAACGGCCAAGGACTACATGAAGCGCAAGCACAATCTGCGCGCCTCGGCCTGAACGGAAAAAGCCGTGCCTGGCAGCACGGCTTTTTTTGTCGGAGCTTGTGGATTTGGCTTATCGCCGGACCGTTTCTTCAACGGCGTTGGCTGTGCCTTTGACGTCCTTGCCGACGCCCCGAACGGTGTTGGCGCAGGCCGAAAGTGCAAGCACGCAGGCGATGGCGGCGATCGGTACAAAGCGTGACAGTTTCATGGGCAATGTCTCCCTCATCATGTTTGCAATATTTGCCTATCAGGAACGAAAACCGGCTAAACTGGTTCCATGAACGCCCCGCAAAAGCAAAAACACAGTCCAGGCGAGAAATTGCTGGTCATCGGCTGTGGCATGATTGCGCGCGAAGTACTGGCGGTAAAGCAACAGCTGGGGCTTGATCACCTCGAACTGACCTGCTTGCCGGCTGACTTTCACTTCCACCCCAATCGCATCGCGCCCGCCATGGACAAGGCGATCACCGAAGCAAAGGCGGAAGGTTACCGGCACATCTATGTCGGCTATGCCGATTGCGGCACCGGCGGTCTGCTCGACCGCGTCTGCGAGAAACACGGTGTCGAGCGCATGGCTGGGCCGCACTGCTTTGCCTTTTACCAGGGCGCTGCTGCCTATGCGGAAGTCGGCGAGGCCGACATGATGTCGTTTTACATGACCGACTTCCTGTGCCGCCAATTCGAGGCCTTCTTTATCAAGCCGCTAGGGCTCGACAGGCATCCCGAACTGGTGACTGATTATTTCGGCAACTACGAAAAGCTGATCTACCTCGCCCAGACAGATGACCCTGCCCTCGACAAGGTCGCCGAAGATGCGGCCAAGATGCTTGGCCTCGTCTACGAGCGCCGCGCAACCGGTTATGGCGACCTGCCCCAAGCTCTTGCCAAAGCCGCAGCCGGTGCGGCAGATCATCAAAGCGCCTGATTCCTCCCCTGAGGTTCGGCCATACGGGGGAGGCTTTCATGGTTTTTCGCAACCTGATTCTGGCAGCGATTCTCGCGACCTATGCTGGTGCTGCCCATGCCGACGGCATGGTGCAGAAACTGATGACGCCAGCCGACAAGGCTCGGCTCGAAAAATACGAAATCACGCGCAAGGAAGCGCTTCAGGAAGCCAAGACTGGCTTGGCCCGCGAAGTCGCCGTCCTCGATGCGATCGTGGCGAAGCAGCCCTTGTCCTTTTCCGATTTCGACATGACGGGAAATTGGCAGTGCCGCACCATCAAGGCCGGCGGCATCGGCAATCTCGTTGTCTATGACTGGTTCAAGTGCAAGGTCACGGACGACGGTTCGGGCTGGATGCTCGAGAAGACGTCGGGCTCGCAGCGCACCAAGGGTCGCTTCTATACCGACAGCGACATTCGACTGATCTATCTCGGCTCGGGCTACGTTACCGGCGAGAAGCCTAAGGCCTATGGCAAAGGCCCCGAAACCGACCAGATCGGTTATGCGTTCCGTAGCGGTCCGGCGGAATGGCGTATCGAATTCCCCGCCCCGCAATATGAATCCAAGCTGGATATCATCGAATTCCGCCGCTGATGTTGCATTCGGCGCAAAGCGACATCACATTCGAACCTTCAGGGGTCATCAAGGATTAACCTGGCCGTCGCACACTGCGATGGGGACAGGCGCGCGTGAAGACGTGCCGCAAGTGGGCTGAAGACTGTATGCAAAGGCAAGACAACGAACCCGACGCGATCGACATCGACGCTGCGCCGCAGCGTCGTCGCGGCCGCCGCCTCTCCGCGATCTTCGCCCAGATCGCCCGCGACGCCAAAGGCAGCATATCGATCGGCGACATCCGCGATACGCTTGGCAAGCGCAGCTTTGCGCCGCTGCTGGTCCTGTTTGCCGCTTTCAACATGTTGCCGCTGCCGCCAGGTGCCTCGGCCGTGCTTGGCCTGCCGCTCTTGATCGTGGCGGCACAAATGGCCTTCGGCAGCAATCGCGCTTGGCTGCCGGGTTTCATCACGCAGCGCTCGCTGTCGGCCGAGCAGTTCCGCTCCCTCACCGACTGGGTCATCCCCCGCCTCATCCGCCTCGAAGAGGTAGTACGGCCGCGCTACTGGCCGTTCTGGCGCAAACGCGGTGACCGCGTGATCGGCATCATCGCGCTCATCTTGTCCGTCTCGATCACACTGCCGATCCCGTTCGGCAACTGGCTGCCGGCCTTTGCAACGGCCCTGCTGGGTTTGGCGTTGTCTGAACGCGACGGCATCCTTTTTGCTGTGGGCAGCGTCGTCGGCGTGGCCTCCCTTGCTGTCGTCGGTTTGGTGGTCGGCGGTGCGGGCTTTGCCACGCACGCTTTCCTCGCTTGGCTGGGGTAGGCTAAATGAACCGCAGGCCGATCGTCTTCGTCACCGAAGGCGGCGAACATATCTGGGCCATCATCAACAGCCTGACCGACCGCTTCGGGCCGATATCAGTCGTTCTCGAAACGCCTTATTCCAAACGCGAGCTTCTGACGCGCCGCGCCGAGAAGCTTGGCTGGGTCTCCGTCGCCGGCCAATTGGGCACGATGGTTTTCATCCGCATCACAAAACGGTTCCTGAACCGTGGCATCAAACGCCTGATTGCGGAGGAGAACCTCTCTACCAAACCGCGTAGTGGCCAGGAGATCATTTCGGTTTCTTCCGCCAATGGCCCCGAACTCGTGGAAACTGTCCGCAGACTTGAGCCCACTGTGGTGTTCCTCGCCAGTTGCCGTCTTTTGTCGGCCAAAACGCTCGCCGCCATCCCCTGCCCGGTCATCAACTATCATTCCGGAATCAATCCGAAATATCGCGGCATGAACGGCGGGTACTGGGCGCTTGCGACAGGCGACCGGGATAATTTCGGCTCGACCGTGCATTTGGTCGATGCGGGCGTCGACACCGGCGCGGTGCTGTATCAGTCCAGGGGAAAACCCGGCAAAGGCGACACCATCGCCAGCTATGCCATGCGCCAGGCAGCCTTCTCGCGCGACATTTGCGCCCGGGCCGTCGAAGACGCACTCGCCGACCGACTGACGCCGGTCGACACCGGCCTGCCCTCCCGGCAGTGGTACCATCCAACCGTCTGGCAGTACCTCTGGACAGGCATCCGTCGCGGCGTCTGGTAGACGCTGACACCAACATCCCACCGCTATCTTTTGCGACATCGCATCGCGTCGCTTTTGAATGCGCGCGCGTCGTCCCATAACAAGCAGCATCCGCATGGTTGCGGCAAAGCTCAACGTGACTGAAAGCGAGACCGAAATGGCCGACCTGATCATCGTCTACTGGCGCGACATCCCTGCACAGGTCATCGTCAAGAAGGGCCGGCAGAACGCCAAGCGCGAATTGCCGCTGCGTTTCACTGAAGCGATCGACATGTGCGCCATGCGTACTGGTGCCGGCGACACCGACGCCTATCTGGCGGAGTGGCGCAAAGCCCTACCGGTTCCGGTCAGCGACGACCTTGAAGCCGAAGCCGACAAGGCTATGGCCGAGATCGATGCGAACTTCACACGCGAGCGGCTGGTCGCTCTCGTCAAGGCAGGCGGCAAGGAAGATGGTTGATACCCAGCCGACAGTAACCCAGGCGACTTTGGTCAAGAAGGCCGCGCCCAAAAGCGACTACAAGCCAGCCGACGTGTCGCCGCAGCGCCGTGTCCAGCGCAGCTACACCGYGCGGCTGTGGTCGATACGTCATTCGGGCCTGCTCGAATGGTTCTACAGCAGGTTCGCCGACGCCTTCCTGATGCTGCACCCGCTGTGGAAGAAGATCGGCTATGGCCGCGTCGAAGCCCCGATCAAATTTGTCGAAAAACGCGTCAAGGGCCTGATGTTCGACTGTCGCATGTGCGGCCAGTGCGTGCTGTCTTCCACCGGCATGTCCTGCCCGATGAACTGCCCCAAACAGCTGCGCAACGGCCCTTGCGGCGGAGTACGCGCCAACGGCAATTGCGAGGTCGAGCCGGATATGCCCTGCGTCTGGGTCAAGGCCTGGGAAGGCTCGCGCAACATGGTCAAGGGCGACGCCATCCTCAACGTCCAGAAGCCGGTCGATCAGTCGCTGCGCGAAACCTCGGCCTGGCTCAGGGTGACGGCCCAAGCTGCGACCACGCGCGAAGTTGCCACGAAAGAAGTCGCATGACCCCGCCGCGCCCGCGCCAGCCAGACGAACACCCTGATGGCATCGACCTGCCGCTTGATCGGCTGCCGGGCCATTCGTCGCGCGGCCGCCTCGAGCGCGTGCTGCGCCGAGGCGAATTCGCTGTCACCACCGAACTTAACCCGCCCGACAGCGCCGATCCCGAAGACGTCTACAATCGCGCCAAGATCTTCGATGGCTGGGTCGACGGCATCAATGCGGTCGATGCATCGGGCGCCAACTGCCACATGTCGTCCGTCGGCATCTGTGCCCTGCTCACCCGCATGGGTTACGCGCCGATCATGCAGATCGCCTGCCGCGACAAGAACCGCATCGCCATCCAG
>NZ_JBFUIP010000265.1:0-5189 GCF_056401815.1 Aminobacter sp. P4_D5
CTGCTGCTGGCTGCCCGGGTAGCGGCGAACCGTGTCGAACAGGCCGCGCTGCAGCTCTTCGTCGGAAACCGTSACGCCRGCCTTCTCGCCGATCTCRGCGAGAACCAGACCCAAGCGCACGCGGCGCTCGGCCAGGCGCTGGTATTCGGCGCGKGCYTCTTCTTCCGTCGTCTCTTCGTCGGCGAAGSTGCGGCCRGCRRYTTCSAGATCRCGGGTGACCTGGCTCCAGATGTTGTTGAACTCGGCTTCGACGAGCTTCGAGGGMGCCTCGAACTTGTAGGAGCCGTCGAGCTGGTCGAGCAGCTGGCGCTTGACCTTCTGGCGCGTCATGGCGCCGAACTGATTCTCGATCTGGCCACGAACGATGTCGCGCAGCTTCTCGAGCGACTCAAGGCCGAGGTTCTTGGCGGTTTCGTCATTGACCTCGAGCTTGCCCGGGGCAGCGATTTCCTTGACGGTGACGTCGAAGGTCGCTTCCTTGCCGGCCAGATGGGCAGCCTGGTAGTTTTCCGGGAAGGTGACGGTGACGAGCTTCTCGTCGCCGACCTTGGCGCCAATCAGCTGGTCTTCGAAGCCGGGGATGAACTCCTTGGAGCCGAGCACCAGCGGCTGGTCGCCACCCGTGCCGCCGTCGAAAGCGACGCCGTCGATCTTGCCGACATAGTCGATCGTGACGCGATCGCCTTCAGCGGCCTTGCCGGTCTTGGGCTCGTAGGAGCGAGCCGATTCGGCAACGCGGTTGACCTGCTCGTCGATTTCGCTTTCCGGAACGTCATAGACCGGACGCGACACCTTGATGTCGGCAAAGTCCTTGATCTCGATCGCCGGGATGACTTCGTAGCTCAGCGAGAACTCGAAGTCGGAACCGCCAGCGAGGATCTTCTCGGCTTCCTTCTCGTCTTCCGTCATCGTCACGTCAGGCTGCATCGCAGCCTTTTCGCCACGCTCGGAAATGATCGTGCGGGCGGAATCGGTCAGGATCTCGTTGACGACTTCGGCCATGAACGACTTGCCGTAGACCTTGCGCAGGTGCTGCATCGGCACCTTGCCTGGGCGGAAGCCATTGATGCGGACCTTGTTCTTGGCATCCGAAAGCCGCTTGACGAGTCGGGCTTCCATGTCGCCGGCAGGAACCRAGACCTTGATCTCGCGCTTGAGGCCGGAGTTGAGCGTTTCGGTGACCTGCATCATCAAACCTTTGTTTTCACGTATGGCGCGGGTGGACGGCGTCCTGCCGTTCAGCCTGCCGGAATTCGTTTGCCGGGGGTGGCTTCAAGTTCGCAAATCGGTATCCGGATCCGCCATTTGCGGTCGTTTGCTCCGCCGTCACCCGAGGATTTCGATAAGCTGTTGTTATTTCGACTTCTTATCGCATCCTGCAGCGACGGGTACTTGCGTCCTATCTCATTCGACAGGCCTTTTGTCACAGGCGAGGCCAATTTTCAACTATCTTCGCCGTTTCTCCCAGGTGAGCTGGTTTCAGCTGTGAGATTGACAGAATGATGGCAGCGTGGGATTGGCGATCCATGCGGATGTGGCGGAACTGGTAGACGCCCTGGATTTAGGTTCCAGTGCCGAGAGGCGTGTAGGTTCGACTCCTATCATCCGCACCAAAGACGCTCTGCCCGGCGGACATTGAAACCTCGTATCGAGAGTGATTCAGCCGTGCACCAAGCAGAAAATCTCAAAGCCGCAATCAGCGACGCAAATAGCTGTCCCTCTTCGCGGCGTACCTTGCTTGTCGCCACCGATGCCGCGTGGCCGCCCATATCAGGCGCGGAATTGCGCAACTGGCAAAATGCCCAGGCGCTTGCCGGGTTGGGCGATGTGCTCGTTGCCTCGGTCCACCAACCACCTTTGCCCGCGAATCTCAACGACAGTAGAATAACGACCTTGGCACTGGCCAACGCCGCTGAGGCGGCAACGTCCCCGCGCCTTGCCAGGCGCCAGACCCCGATCGACACGCGCATCCCACAGGTGGCGCTTGCCCGGCTGCTTGAAGCAGCGCGCGACTTCAGGCCGGATACCATCGTCGTCGAAGGCATCCCGCTGTTTGCCCTGATCGAGCACCTGCGGCCGATGGCGCCAACGCTTGTGCTCGATATGCACAACATCGAGTCGGACCTGGCCCGGCAAATGATGCCGAAAACGAGTTGGCTGGCCGGGCTGTTCTCCAAGAAAACACGCCAGGTCAGGCGCATGCGCGACATGGAATTGAAGTCGCTTCGCATGGTCGACAGAGTCTGGGTCTGTTCCAAACAGGATCGAGAAAGACTGCGCGGCCTATCCGGTGGCCGCACCATCGCGGATGTGATTCCCAATGGAATTCCCCGCTTCGAGCTCATCCCCGAAACGCTGGTCAGCCAGCCCGCTATGATCAACGACCAGCCGACCCTGCTGTTTATCGGCCACCTCAACTATGCGCCGAACATCGAGGCGGCACGTCGGCTGGCAACGCAGATCCTGCCCAGGCTGCAAGCGACACTGGGCGGCGCGAAGCTGATCGTCGCCGGGCGCAGCCCCAACCGCGCGCTGAACGATCTCGCCGCGCTGCCCGATGTCGAGTTGATCGCCAATCCGGACGACCTGTCTGAACTTTACCGCCGCGCCCACCTGACCATCGTGCCTCTGATGACCGGCGGCGGCACGCGCCTGAAAATTCTTGAAGCGATGGCATGGGGGCTGCCGGTAGTGGCAACGCGGCTTGCCGCCGAGGGCCTCGAACTGATCGACGGCGTCGACATCGACTTTGCCGAGTCCGACGAGGAGCTGGCCGCCCGTGCAGCGGCCCTGTACACGGACCCGGTTCGGCGCGAGGCACGTCGGCTCCGCGCCCGCGAAACGGCTGCCCAGTGGTTCGGCCCTACTGCAGTCGAAGCAGCCGTGAGGGCAAGCCTGCTCTAGCGATTGGCTGCTGCCCTGTGGGCCGCTTCAGTAAAGCGGCTCTTGGAAAAGCATGGTGTCGCCGTCCATCAGCGCCTTGATCTGGCCGCTGCCGTCTTTGGCAATCGCGACCTTGATGCCGAAGCTGCGCAACGCGGGCTCAGCGCCAAAGTTGCGCTTGCGCATCTCCTCCTCGATCGCCAGCCCCTCGCCTTCCGGCACATAGTAGCGCTCGATGCCGTAGTCGACGCTGATGGTCGAACCTGGCGTCAGGCTCCAGCCATCGGAAACGTGTCCCACTATGTCGACTTCGTCTGCGCCAGCTTGTGTCGCCGCAGTTCCCAGCCAAGCCGAGGTTGCGCGCCAATAACCATCGGCATCCTTCTTCAAGCGCACGACAATAGGCCCTTCGGCCGTCGCCAGCTCCCCCTGGGGCAGGTTGGCGATTTTCTCCACCTCAATGCGCGAGATGTCATAGCCCAGCCGGACATAGTCACCGCGCAGCAGGTCGCGCGGGTCGACCGGTTCGACCTTGAGCAACACTTCCTTGCCGTGGCGAAGGATTGTGGCACGGCCAGCGATCATCCAGCCGAGGAAACCGATCTGCGCCAATGCGAGCAGGACTGCAGCGATGACGAGCTTGTAGCGAGGCATCATGCTGCTCCTTGAGTCGGCTGGGGCTTCATCCGCCGTTCGATGCGGATGATCGTATAGGCGAGGCCGGCGAGAATTATTGCGGCTGCGAAGAAGAAGCCTGCGGTGCCGAGCATCGAGCCAACCGTGACCAGGTAGACAATCGCCAGTTCGAAGGCGAAACCGAGATAGGCGATCCAGCGCAAGGCTCGGCTCTCGCGCCCAAGGAGGATGATTGCTGCTGCAATGACGGCCAGCGCCCCGGCTGCGGCAATGACAAAGCCCTGCTCGTCGAACCGGTCGACTTGCACCATGGCCATGCCGGTCAGGAAGCCGATCAGGGCATGCAGCGGCAGCCGGCCGCCAAGCTGGACGAGGCGTTCGGACAGTGCGGGCGCCAGTGCGGCAACGGCCAGCAGGGCTGCGGACACCAGCGAGAGCACCAGTCCCACCTCAAGCGTGTCGTAGTGAATGCCGAGCAATACCGCATAGAAGATGAGAGAAAGCACAATGAGATGTCGGGCGGCACGGCTTTGCGTCCACAACGACAGCACCCAGAACACCGCCATGAACGCGACGAAGAAATGCGGCAATGCCTCGCGGCGGAAGATCTCGAAGCCCTTGAGCGCTAGCCAGGCATCCGCGATGCCGACGGCCGCCACCGTCAAGGCGTTGGAGCGGAGCGCGGCAGCCGCAATCGCCGTGCCGACGCACCAGGTGACGATGGCCACGGCTTCGTCACCGGAGAAATGATACATCTGGCCGATCAGCGCGATCGAACCGCCAAAGGCCGCAGCCGCGATCAGCCATAGGGCTTCGGCGAAACCGCCATGGCCGCGTTCTTTGAGGACGGCGCCGCCGACATAACCGGCAAAGATGACAGCAAACAAAGCGCCGACGCGCGCAACGCGCGGGATCGCCTCCCAATTGGCGGCAACGAGAATGAGGATCGCGGCAGCAAACAGAAGTGCCGCCATGATCGCCAGGATCGAACCGAAGTTGAGACCGTTGCGTTCGTTTGCTTCGACATCGCGGACAAGCACGTCTGCAGTCGCGCGGTCGAGGAGCCCGCTGTCGACCCAGCGCGCCATGTCGCTCTTCACCTTGGTGGCATAGCTCGCCATAAGTCGCATCCCTCTGCCACAGCCGCCGATATCAGGCCCAAGGCGTTGTCATTATGGCGAATTTCAGATTCGGTCACAATTATGACCGAAGGCTTAATGCCCATTAATGCTGCAATGCACAAAACGCATTGCTGCCATGCGAGCATAGCGCTTCAATTTTGGGCAAGGGCATCCTATYTACGCCCCGTACACAGAAGAGAAAAGAAGACGAAGGGAAACGAAGATGAACCTGATCCGCAATTACCGCAACTGGCGCCGCTACCGTGAGACTGTCTCCGAGCTGAGCCGCCTGTCGAACCGTGAACTGACCGACCTTGTCATCACCCGCAGCGACATCCACTTCGTCGCGCGTATAGCCATCTAACCGAAACCGGGTCCACTGGACCCACCTGTCCGAACCGAAAAGAGAACTAAAATGAACTTGCTCCGCACTTACCGTAACTGGCGCGCTTATCGCGAGACGGTGAACGAGCTTGGCCGTCTGTCGAACCGCCAGCTTGCCGATCTCGGCATCAATCGTGGCGAGATCCAGTCGATCGCCCGCCGCGC
>NZ_JBFUIP010000266.1:0-5178 GCF_056401815.1 Aminobacter sp. P4_D5
GCGTAGAGCTTGCCGTCGGCGGACAGGCCGCCGGCGATGGCAGGAATGATGTCGGCGGTGTCATAGTCGGCGCCGAGCTTGTCGAGCGGCAACAGCCAGCCCTGCTTGGCCCAGATCGGAACCTCATAGGTGCCGATGGTCATCACGTCATATTGGCCGCCCTTGGTGGCGATGTCGGTGGTGACGCGCTCGCGCAGCACGTTCTCTTCGAGCGTGACCCATTCGAGCTGGATATCGGGATTTTTGGTGGTGAAGTCGTCCGTCAGCTTCTGCATGCGGACCATATCGCCATTGTTGACGGTGGCGATGGTGATTGTTTCGGCGTGAGCGGCAAAAGCAAGCGCACTCGCTCCGCACAAGCCCAGGAAGAGCGTGTTCAGTTTCATCGAATTCCTCCCAATGACCAAGATGAGCATTTGCCTTGGCTGTGAGCAATTATTCATCCCAACTGATTTATGTCAAGCAGGAATCTGGGCGCTGTCGATCCGCGACTGCCCAAAATCACGTCGATTGCTCACGCCATGAACAATAGGGCGGTTCCAGCGGTCGCCCAGATGCGGACGCGCGCCATGCCTTCAACGGCAGGCGGCTGCCTGTCGTTGCGCAGCAGGTTGGGGATTTAGCTCAACTGGCCAGCAAGGCAGCGGCGGTGCGCTCATCAGTGATGAGGCCGTTGACGAGGCGGCGGGTGACTGCGGCCAGGATGCCCGGCAGCTTGCGTTCGCCCATGGCGAGCGCCACGACCAGCGAGCGTTCGCGTGAGGGCAGGGGTGCGGAAGCGACACGATCGTTGGTGATGCCGTCGATCAACCTGCCGTCGCGGTCGAAGGCCCAGCCGACGATCTCGCCGACCGCGCCTGCCTTCTGCAGCGCCTTGAGTTCGGCTTCGGTGATGAAGCCGTCCTCATAGAGCGGGGCCCTGGGGCCCATGTCGCCGACGCCGACAAAGGTGACGTTGGCTTGGGCTGCCAGCGCCAGCGTCGGCTGGATGAGTGGCTGGCTGTGCAGCATGCGGCGCTCGTCCGGCGACGAGGCAATTGCTGGCAAAGGCATGGGAAAGCTGCGCGCCTTGATGGTGTCGGCCATGTTGAAGATGACGTTGTAAAACGCCGCCGAGCCATCGGGCGAGATGTTGCCCGTCAACGAAACCACCTTGTGGTGCGGGCATTCCATCGGCGGCAGCTGCTCGATCGCCGCCTTCAGCGTGCGGCCGGTGCCGATTGCCATGACGATAGGCTCGGCCGAGCGCAGCCATTTCTCGATCTCGGTGGCTGCTGCCTGGGCGATGCCGATGGTGGTCGACGACGAATCCGGGTCGCTGGGCGTGACCTCGACAAGGTCGAGCGCAAAACGCGAGCGCAGTCGCGCGGCAAGGTCGAGGCAATTGGCGATCGGATGGTCGACTCGGACCTTGATCAGGCCCTCCGACATGGCCAGCGAGACCAGGCGCTGTGCTGTCTGGCGCGAGACGCCAAGCTTCGTTGCGATCTGGTCCTGAGTGTTGCCCGCGACGTAATAAAGCCAGCCCGCGCGGGCGGCCTCATCAAGCCTTGCGTTTTCTGTCCGGGAACTCATGCGTCGCGCCTCTGCTCAGTCCCGGCAGTTTCGCAGGGTTTTCAGAAATGCGCAATTGCTCGCAGATATGTCATTTGTTCGCCGCGACGATTGGCGATGCCACGAAGGCAGATTGAACGCACGCGTCGAGATCGACGTATCGTCTGAGCCGCGAAACGCAGTGAACTGCTCACATGTCTTGTTGGAAGAAGTGGTAGCGGGAAGTGGACTCGAACCACCGACCCCAGGATTATGATTCCCGTGCTCTAACCAACTGAGCTATCCCGCCAGGGTGGAGAAGGCTCGAAAAACTGTCTCGCAAGAGGCAGGCGTCGAAGCGTTCGCCAAGGTCGGGCGGATATAATGTCTGGATGACGAACCTGTCAAGCAGTGACATTGGGCAATTCCGGATTATTCCCAAGACGCTTCGTCAGGTTGTTGCTCAGCGTGTTGCTGCCGGGTTTTCGCACGGCATTCTTGCGGCGCCGGAGCGCGTAGACGACGTTTGGCCATAACAGTGATTTGACCGCAGAGTTCGCTGCAAACGAGCTTGGCAGTTGCGTTCATACGCGAATGCGTGCGCGCCAGGTGATTTTGGCGCAGGCTGCGGGGTTGAGTTCACAAGGCGCGGCCACTATGTCTGCCGACATAAATCCCCTTGGAAAGAGCCTGATGAAACCGCGTATTGCAGTCCTTGGATGCGGATATTGGGGCGGCAATCATATCCGCACCCTGAAGTCGCTTGGTGCCCTCCATGCCGTGTCCGATATCGACCCGGCTCGTGCCGAGCGCTTTGCCTCCGAGCAGGGCTGCCTGGCGGTCACCCCTGACGAACTTTTCGCCCGCGACGACATCGATGCCGTTGTCATGGCGCTGCCACCGCAGTTCCACGCCGACTTTGCGATTCGGGCCGTCGAGGCCGGCAAGGACGTGCTGGTCGAAAAGCCGATCGCGCTGACCGTGCCCGACGCCGAGCGTGCCGTTAAGGCGGCGCGCGACAATGGCCGCGTGTTCATGACCGGTCACGTGCTGCGTTTCCACCCGGCGTTCGAGGGGCTCAAGGCGCTTGTCGACAAGGGCGAGCTTGGAGAAATCGGCTACATCCATTCGCATCGTTTGGGCCTCGGCAAATTCCACGCCGAAAATGATGCGCTGTGGGATCTTGCCCCGCACGATCTGTCGATGATCCTGGCGATCACCGGCACCGCCCCCATCGAGGTGCGCGGCGAGGGGGCTGCGGTGCTCAACCACCTCAGCGATTTCGCCCACCTGCACATGCGTTTCCCCAATGGCCTGCGCGGGCACCTGTTTGCGTCCAGGCTCAATCCCTACCGCGAACGCCGGCTGACGGTGGTCGGCACCAAGGGCATGGCGGTGTTCGACGATGTCGAGCCGCAGGAGCGCAAGCTAGCTGTGTACCGTCACGCGGTGTGGCAGGACAGCGGGCAGTGGACATCGACAATGAACGAGCCGACTTACATCCCGCTCGAAAATGCCATGCCGCTGACGCGCGAGCTCGAGCATTTCATCCATTGCATCGAAACGCGCGAAGAGCCCCGCACCGGTGCTGAAGAAGCGCTCGGCGTGCTCAGGATCCTCACCGCGGGAACGGTCACGCACGATTGAATGGATAGGGGAATAGGGCAGTAAGGCAGTGGGGCAACAGGCATCGAGCAATACTGCCCTAATGCCTTACTGCCCCATTCCCCTCATTCTGCAGCTATCGGCCCCGGCGTTGCCGCCAGCCGCGACAGCATCGCTTCGGCGTCGGCGTGGCGCTCGGAGCGTTCGATGAAGCCGCCGCCAAAGACGCGCGCCTCATTGCCATCGTCGGAATAGAGCACGCAGGCTTGGCCAGGAGCGATGCCCGACTCGCCGTCGACAAGCTCGACCCATGTTGCGCCATCGCGGTGGTGCAAAACGACAGGACGCGGCGGGCGCGAAGAGCGCACCTTGGCGGAGAGTTCGAGCCCGCCTGCAGGCACGGCGGACAGCGCGTCGTCACCGAGCCAGTTCATGCCACGCAAGAAGATCTTGTGCGTCTCCAGTGCCTCGCGCGGGCCAACAACGACACGCGCGCGCTCGGCGTCGATATGCACGACATAAAGCGGCTCGCCCGAAGCGATGCCGATGCCGCGACGCTGGCCGATGGTGTAGCGCAAGATGCCTTCATGGCGGCCGAGCACACGGCCGTCGATATGGACGATATCGCCGGGATTGGCCGCCGAAGGCCTGAGCTTGGCGATGATGTCGGAATATTTGCCCTGCGGCACAAAGCAGATGTCCTGGCTGTCCTGCTTGGCGGCAACCGTCAGGCCCATGCGCTCGGCAGCAGTGCGAACGTCGGGCTTGGACATGCCGCCCAAGGGAAAGCGCAGATAGTCGATCTGCTCCTGGGTTGTTGCGAACAAGAAATAGCTCTGGTCGCGGTCGGCGTCGACCGGCCGGTAGAGCGACCGGTGGGCGCCGTTCTGCTTGGAGCGGATATAGTGGCCGGTGGCGAGAGCGGCAGCGCCCAGCTCACGCGCGGTGGCCAGCAGGTCGGCGAATTTGACGGTCTGGTTGCACGACACGCAGGGGATCGGCGTCTCGCCGGCGACGTAGCTTTCGGCGAAGGGGTCGATCACCGCCTTGCGGAACCGTTCCTCGTAGTCGAGCACGTAATGGGGAATGCCGAGCGTTTCGGACACGCGACGGGCGTCGGCGATGTCCTGGCCAGCACAGCAGGAGCCGGCTCGATGGGTCRCAGCACCATGGTCGTAGAGCTGAAGCGTGACGCCAACGACGTCATAACCTTCTTGTTTGAGCAGGCCGGCCACGACTGAAGAATCGACACCACCCGACATGGCAACAACCACGCGAGTGTCTTCGGGGCGTCCGGGCAGGTCCAGGCTATTCATCGGGATTGCGTTCCGCTGTCTTAGGGTCGGCTGCATGCCAATGGCTGCAATATAGGTCAAGCCTCTTCGCAGTGCCACCCGCACCGGGCCGATACGCGTTTTTCGACGCGAAACCAGCCAACGGGGCAGATGGTTAAATTGCGGATTGAGAGTCTAACGTTCTGTTCACGTTCGTTACTTAGCTCTTAGTATTCGCTTAGGCAATTTTTAAAGCTGTGGCGCTAGTGTGGCAGGTGATTGGGTCTTTGAGTTTTTAGTAGAGAGTACGATGACCGATCTGGTTAGACCGCGTGTCAAATATGTTATCGGGCCGGACGGCAGCCCGCTTACGATTGCCGATCTGCCCCCGACCAACACGCGCCGGTGGGTTATCCGCCGAAAGGCGGAAGTGGTCGCAGCGGTCAGGGGAGGGCTGCTCAGTCTCGACGAAGCGTGCCAACGCTACAAGTTGACGACTGAGGAGTTCTTGTCCTGGCAGGCTTCCATTGACGAATACGGGCTTGCAGGCCTGCGCACCACGCGCATCCAGCAATACCGTCATTGACACCGGCCGTTGCGGCCAACCAATAAGAAAGGGTGCGGCTTGCCGCACCCTTTTCCATTTGGCGCTCTAGAGCGTCAGCACCACCTTACCCTTGGGCCTTGTGGCAAGGTAGGTGTGGGCAGCACCCGCCTCGGCGAGCGGGAAGCTTTTGGCGACATGGACCTTGAGCTTGCCGGACAC
>NZ_JBFUIP010000267.1:0-5177 GCF_056401815.1 Aminobacter sp. P4_D5
CGCTTGCCAGGGACGCCTACCTCGGCGATGGGAAAGACGATCTTCATCTTCGCCAAAAGGAAGTATCGCACGCCGTCGAGGAGTTGAGAGGGCGTATTATTGCTGCCTTGTGACAGCGCCTATGACATTGGCTTTGGGGTGCGGCTGGAGCAAAACCAGCCATTCCCCTTCCCACCCCAGTGCCATCGGCATTTCCCCTTAACGCCACGACCGGAAATGATTCCGTAGGCAGATCCGGGGCCGATACCTGCCGGTTCACCCCACCGCGGCCCGCGTCTCGTGACCCAAGACGGCTCAACGTGAGGTGGCTACCGGAACGTCTGCTATTCCATCGCTCTGTCCACCGGATATGCCACAGGCTGATGCCACCCGCTATTGCCACGATCAGGGTGCTACTTCGAAAGTCAGGGACATTCCCGCCCCGCGGGTAAGGCAACGCTCGCACATGACTTCGACGACCGCGAAGTCCTTCGTGGTGACAGGTTTCTTTAGACATCGCAGTTCTCCAATTGTTCCGCCTGCAAGCGGCAAAGTCCGGACGAGGTGGAGAACCCCTGGCCGCATGCGTGCGGCGCACGGGGCTACGATCCTGCGATAAGGCATCCTCCGTAGAACATGAGGCGCGCGAGTGGCGACATGGTCATGCCGTCTGAAGCTCGTGCTGAGGCTGGGCTGGTTGTCCGGCCATCTGGACGACGCTCTCGACGGTCAGACGACGGGTGCGGCCGTCGCGCGACGTCCAGTCGATGGACTGGGCGACTTTCAGGCCGATCAGGGCAGCGCCGATGGGCGTCAGGATCGAGACCTTGGCCTGGGCGATGTCAGCCTCCCCGGGGAACACCAGCGTGACGGTGCGATCTTCGCCCGCGTCGGTGGTGAACCTAAGCGTCGAGCCAATCCTGACGACGTCGTGCGCGATGCGTCCGTCCATCACCACGCGTGCGCGGTCGAGTTCGGAGAGCAGTTGCTCCGCAGCATCGGGATCCCGCGCAGAGTAGGATTCAGCAAGCCGCGAAAGGCTTTCGTGGTCGGAGCGGGTGATCGTGATCGCAGGCTTGCGCCTGTCTATGGTGGGGGCCATTTTCAAAACTCTTCCAAAATGTTCGAACCGCGGGCGCAAAATGCGCCGACGGCTGTATGACTGACTGTGCGGATTTGCTGTCGCCGTGTTCCTGCAACGGCTGCGGAGCGCAGCGCGTGAGGCATATGCCCCTCGGCCGGGGGGCGACGCGACCAAGCCGGGGTTAGGTGCCCGCGACGGGGAACACCCGTTCAAGCAGAAGCGTGAAGCGATCAGTCGACATGTTACGGAACGTGGGATGTCGCGGACACAAAGTCAAGCTGAGCAGCCGCAGTCTGCCCGCATGAGGGCGTTCCTCGCCAATTGCAGCCCGAACGGATACAATTGATCTCCCAGCACTTCGTTTGCATCGCCGGAGGAGGCAATGGACCGTCTTGAGTGCGATCGGGCGTTCCTCGCGGTTATGGAGACGTCGGGTTCGCGCGCGCCGCAGGCGGGGGCCATCCACAGAGGACATTCCCGCCGACCGCGCTAGGTAGCAATTGCGCCTTCATTTCCGTCGGCAGCGGTCCCCGGTGGCTCAGGGTTAAGCGATGACGCCCGCTGGGTTCTTCCTCATCAAGTCAGCATATTGCTTCTCTATCCGCTCGGCGCCTTCGAGATAGGGCGTTGCGCTGGCACGAGATCGAACCAAGTCATACAACACGGCAATCGCCGGAGACCTTGAGCACACGCCATCACGGCCGAGCAAGGCGACCCAGAAGCTCAAATAGAAATCCGCCAGGCAAAAACGAGTGCCCAGGATATAGGGCCCACCTTTCTCCAGTCGCGTGTTCATCACGTCCAGGCGGCTGAGGACAAGGGCTTTAGCCAAATCTTGAATGGCGGGATTGTCCTCTGTTCTCAGCGAGTATCGGTGTGGAAAATGGAAGCGCTTCATTTCAGGCTGAATATCGTCGGCGATGTAGAAGACCGCCGAGAGAAAGTGGCCCCTCAGTGGATCGATCACTGCAGGAGCCAACGTGGAGAGTTGGTGTCGGTCAGCCAAATACACCATCAAGGCGGCCACTTCATACAGTGCGTCGCCCTCAGGGGTGATCAGTACTGGTATGAGCCCGGCTGGATTGATTGCCAGGAACTCGGGTGCCCGGTGTTCGCCCTTTAGAATGTCTATCGTCCTGAACTCGTAATYTATTCCACCTTCCTCCAGCACCCATTGCACGAGCATTGCGCGCGTGAAGTCACCCCCATAGAGAATGTACACTGGAACCTCCCCGGACCGCGACAAAGTCTTCCGTGTAGTAGTCGGACATATTCGAGCACCCAGAAACGATGCGGGTCAAGGCGATCACACGGAGGAAAAATTGGCGAGCTACATGGCCGCGTCGGTCATGGGTACGTGAGGACGGTCGACCGCTTTCGACCGCCGCAGTGCTGAGATGAGCCAAGTTAAGGGTCCAAAAGGGTCAGTTTCCGCCTTCGCTGCAGCTACCAGAATTGCCCGCTTTTCAGGTTCCGAACCTCGAAGCTGCCTGACCGCTACCCACCCCATTGCGGCCATTCACGCGACCGTCGCCCTTGCGCGCCRCCGGGCCGCTGTTGCAAAACAGGGCATGTCCAAGACGACTCCTGCCACGTTGATGCTCGCCAAGTCAGGTGTCCCATTCGCCGTGGCTACTTATGGCTATGATTCCAGCGCCGAGCGCGTCGGGTTGCAGGCGGCCGAGGCCATGGGCGTGCCCGCATCCATCGTGCTCAAGACGCTGATGGTCGAGGCCGACGGCAAGCCGGCCTGCGTGGTGGTTCCCTCCGACCAGGAGGTCAACATGAAGAAGGTCGCCGCGGCCTTCGGCGCCAAGTCGGCGCAGATGATGAAACCCACCGACGCGGAACGGCTGACAGGCTACAAGGTCGGCGGCATCAGTCCCTTCGGCCAGCGCAAGCAGGTGGCGACGGCGGTCGAGGAGATGGCGACGCTGGAGGATGAGGTCTACCTCAATGGAGGTCAAAGAGGGCTGCAGATCCGCATGCGCCCGGACGATCTGGTCCAGGCGCTGGGTGCCAAGGTGGCGGACCTCATCCGCTGACAGTCAAGTTCCGAAAAGCGGTCACTTCCGCTTGTCGATGAAATGCTGCTTCAGCTTGGCGACATCGTCTGATGACCAGCCCTGGATATCCGCCACCTGCATCCAGGCGTCGATATAGTGCTCGGCGGCGTAGACGTGGCCGTAGCCCATCGGGGCGGTGGTGGCCATGGCGAGGTCGAGCGTCAGCTGCAGGAAGGTGACGACCGGATACCAGCGCAGTTCGGGCGAGACATCAGGCCCGCGCGGCGTCTTCATCCAGTCGGGTTCGCGGTAGAGCGAATGGGTCTCGTAGAAGGTGATCGGGTCGGAGGCATATTGCAGGTAGACGAGCCGGAGCGGCCCCCACTCGGCACCTGGAATGTCGAGCGCGTTTTTCTGGGCGGTGAAGCGGACATAAGAGCCGTCGCGGAACTCAGGCAGCCATTCGGGCGTGCCGGGATTGCGCCCGTCGGTGATCGAACGCCAGATGCGGCTGGCGAAAGGCGGGCCGCTCAGCAGMGCGCCCTGATAGGGGTCGCCCAGCACCTCGAACAACTCGTTGGAAAGCTCGGTGCTCAAGGCGCCGAGGCTGAGACCGAAGAGATAGAGTTTCGGCCGCGTCTGCTTGGGCAGGGTGCGCCAGTAGCCATAGATCTCGGTGAAGAGCGCGC
This sequence comes from Aminobacter sp. P4_D5, assembly GCF_056401815.1. Taxonomy (NCBI): domain Bacteria; kingdom Pseudomonadati; phylum Pseudomonadota; class Alphaproteobacteria; order Hyphomicrobiales; family Phyllobacteriaceae; genus Aminobacter; species Aminobacter sp. P4_D5. The sequence continues at coordinate 3,759 of NZ_JBFUIP010000267.1, forward strand.
GTGACTGTTCGGCGCCATAGCCAGGCTCGACCAGCAGCGACATCCAGCTGGCGAGGTAGGAATATTGGGTGGCGACGCTGGCGACGTCGCCATTGTGCAGGAATTCGATCGGGTCGATGGCCTGCTCGTCGACCCAGCCGGTGCCGGTTGGAGTGATGATGACAAGCGTCGAGCGCTCGAAACCGCCGGCGCGCTTGAGCTCCTCGAGAGCGAGCTTGGCGCGCTCCTGGGCGGTCTCGGCGGATTGCAGCCCGACATAGACGCGGACCGGTTGCTTGGCCGGTTTGCCGGTGAGGCTGCCGATGTCGGTGCCGCTGGGGCCTGACGCAATGTAGGAGCGGCCCATGCGGCCGAGGTCTTGCCAGCGCACCAGCGAGGCTGCACTGCCGGTCTTTTCTGGATCGGAAGGCTGCTTGGTGTCGGGCGGCATCAGCGCATCGAGGCGCTGGAACGAGCTGTCCATGACGCGCAAGCCATAGCGGAAGATGATGCCGTCGGCAGCCGACCAGAACAGTAGCACGACGAGAGTGGTGCCAATGACATAGGAGACGCGCGTCGGCACGAAGCGGCGCAGCTTGCCGGAGACGTAGTGCAGCGTCACGTTGAACAGGCGGGCCAGCGCGATCAAGACGATGAAGGTGATCAGAGCGATCGCGCCGACCTCAAGCGGGTGGCCGGTGTCGACGGGAGGGAGCTTCATCAGGCTGCGGATGGAGTTCTGCCACTCGGCCGCGCGCCAGAGAAAGAGCAGGCCGATGATGCCGCAGGCTACCGCTCCGACGAGCTTGGACACCCTGAGCACGCGGGACCTGAGTTCGGGTAGTTCGAGATAGTGCCAAAGCCAGCGCAGGAAGAAACCGACGCCGTAGCCTGCGGCCGCCGAAAAACCCGACAGCGCGCCCTGGGTGACGTAGTTGCGCGGGATCAAGGTTGGTGTCAGCGACGCGGCAAAAAACAGCGTACCCAACAGCAAGCCGGTCATCGAGAATGAATACCAGTACCTGATGACCCAGTTTCGCAGCATGCAACAACTCCCGATATGCCCGTTCGCGGGCAAAGTGCCCTGCGCGTCGCTGCGGCGCAATACCGAAGCGGACGATGCCGGCTGTAATAGCGCCGTGCGCCCTGTCAGATGCGCGGTCGCGCCATGGGGGGCGGGGTTAGTTGCCATTTGACATGCAGGCATTTACCTGCATATTGTACTTTCACACAGAGTGAGACTGATGGACGATGACAAGGTTTTCAAAGCGCTGGGCGACGCGACACGCAGAAGGCTGCTTGATCTTCTTTGCGAAAAGAACGGGCAGACGCTCGGTCAGCTTTGCGAAAACCTTGATATGGCCCGGCAATCCGCCACGCAGCACCTCGAAATCCTCGAGGCGGCCAACCTGGTCAGCACGGTCAGGCGTGGCCGCGAAA
>NZ_JBFUIP010000268.1:0-5167 GCF_056401815.1 Aminobacter sp. P4_D5
CCGCCCAATGCCGTCATCTTCGATAGCGAGGATGCCGGCCCAATGCCGTCATCTTCGATAGCGAGGATGCCGGCGGGCTGTTCATCTACCGATCGGGGTCTTGGTCGGGCGCTATTCCGGGTGGCGGCGGTGCCTACATCGCCACCTGGCCGAGCCTTGGATACACGCCGCTGGCGGTCGTCCAGAACGGTTCGCCGGGGGCGGTATCGGGGTTCTTCCAATACAATTACCCGGCGGCCGGTGTCCCGCGCTTCATTTGTTACCCCTCCGGGCTTTGGCTCCGCAATGGGATCAGTGACCCGCCTGACGGCACAATTTTCAATGTCGTCTACCAGGTCTATCGATTGAGAGCCCAATGAAGCGCGGCAAGATCAAGCTCAATGGGCCAACGCCGATGTTTCGGGTTTCAATGCCCGGCGTCGACGTGGATACGGCGGCTTTGCACCAATTCATCGCGCACGAGGACTTCATGTTCTCGCAGCCCTATGCTTTTGGCTATGTCCAGTGTCCCTTTATTGGCTTCACTGGCGATGCAACGCGGGATGAATCGGTCGCAGTAGGCATCCCCAACATCGGGGTCACGCCGACCATTCACCTCTTTCCGGTCGATCAGAACAACCAGATAGCGTTCCCCGCGCATTTCTCCGAGGGGTCGGGCAGCGCTGGCCGAAACTATCAGATCATCAACTATTTCGTCTCCGGCACCGCGTCTGGCGGCAGCCTCACCATTCGGTTTCAGAAGGGCCTGAACACGGCCTTTTCTCCTAATGGCTGCTATTACATCCTGACTCGCAGCGCGAATGTTGCGGGTGTGCCAGGGCCAGGTGCGGCTGGTCCGCGTGTGCGCATCAACAAGGACGGCATCAAGATCGCCCGGCCCGGCTACAGCGTCGATACGGCGACCGAGGAGAACATGTTCTTCTCCTCAAGCGGCATCGCGGCGCGCGTCTATGAAACCGGACTCGTGGGCGTTGTTGACTTCGCCGGTACTGGCGGCGATCGCTACAAGCGGGCGAGGGTGAACTTCTCGAAGGGGTTCACTCGCCCGCCACCGGTGTTTGCCGCTGGCATCAGGTCGGACGGTGGAATCGACGTCACGCCGGTGCGGTATTGGGTGGCAAATAATACCTATGGCCGCCAACATCCGCACTACCAGGTGTCCGTCGATACGACCGGTTTCGATCTCATGGTCGTCAAGGACTATGGCTCGAACTTCTATTTAGACGTCCCCACCACCTGGCGGTACTGGGTCTTGGACAACGTCCTCGACACCTAGCGGCGGCCTATAATCCCCTTCAGCCTCCAAAGGGCCAATCATGACATCTTCGGTTTATTTGGCCGGCACGGCTTCCGTGTCGAACGGCTCGCCTATTGTGGCGGGCACAGACACGGCTTGGAATGTGGCGCTGGTCACTGGCGGCATGTTCAGCTTTGCTGGGCAGTCAGTGCCGATCATCAGCGTTGAGAGCGACACGTCGCTGACGCTCGCCTACGGGTGGCCCGGCACAACGGCCAGCGGTAGCTACGCCATTGCGCGCGAGACCTCAGAAGCCGTGCGCGCAGCATGGATCAATGATCGGCTGGCGCAAATCCTGACCAAGCTTGCGCTTGCCGGCATTCATCCCGACGGCGCTGGCACCTTGGCAGAGCGCAATGCGTTGTCGCCAGTGCCGGCCGTTGGCTATCTCTGGCTGCGCGTCGAGAACGGCTATAGCCTCGAGTTTTATCGGCGAACCGCAAGCGGCTGGGATGGCCCGTTCGATATCACCGGCCCCGCTGGTCCCGCTGGTGTCCTGCACTGGATTGAGGCCGGCTGGTCGCTTGGCGCCACTTTCGATTACAACGACGGCCTGACTCGCAACGGTACGTCTTACCGCTGCTTTGTGGCGCACACTTCCGGCGCGGCTACTGAGCCAGGCGTTGGCGCCAATTGGCAGACTGTCTGGAAGGTCACGGCTTCCAAGGGCGACAGCTTCAGGTTCCGCGGCGCATACGGTGGCGCAACAGCCTATCTGGCCAACGATGTCGTGCGGGAGGGCGGCTCAAGCTGGCTTGCTCTTCAGTCGACCACCGGCAACGCTCCGCCGACCCTCCCGGCTACCGCGAACGCGTTCTGGGAACTGATGGCTGTGAAGGGCCAGGACGGTACCGGTACCGGTGATGTTGTTGGGCCGGTATCGTCGGCTGACGGCCAATTAGCGCTGTTCGACGGCCCTACTGGCAAGCTGCTCAAAGGCATGGTCGGCTCGCCGGCGGAAGGCGATATCCTCTATCGTGGGGCTTCGGGCTGGACGCGGTTGCCGAAGGGATCTGCGGGGCAGGTGCTCAGGCAGAACACGGCATTGACGGCGCCTGAGTGGGTAACGCCGCCGCCCACGTCTGACTTTCGTAATAAAATCATCAATGGTGACTTTATTTTCTGGCAACGGGCGACTTCACAGATTTCAGACGGTTATGGGTCAGATGATAGATGGTTTAATGGTAATAACGTTTCCACCAAAACACACAGTTTGCAGGGTCATACTGTTGGTTCAATCCCCGGTAATCCTAGACTTTTCTCAAGGACTGTAGTCAATTCCGTTGTTAACGCTACTGGGTACGTTATCAAAGTGCAGCGAATTGAAAACGTTGAATTGTTGCAAAATACGAAGGTCACTTTGACCTTTTACGCCAAAGCAGACTCAAACAAGAACATAGCGATTGAATTTGAGCAGAACTTCGGAGTGGGTGGCAGTGCTAGTGTAACGGCTATAGGGTCTACAATCGTCCCATTAACGACGAGTTGGCAAAAGAAATCCATAGTTGTCAATCTCCCGTCAATCGCGGGAAAAACACTTGACGCAGCCACCAGCTATCTTGGCTTACTCTTCTGGTTTGACGCTGGCACTAGCTTCAACACTCGTACATCGGGTCTAGGGCAGCAATCCGGAACATTCGACATTAGCCACGTGTCAGTTGTCGAGGGTGACGCAACTGCTGAATTTAACCCTTTTACACCCCGACACATTCAACAAGAACTCGCATTGTGTCAGCGTTATTATGAAGTTTCCGCTAATAATGCTCTATTTTGGACTGGTTCCCCGGCGAGCGGCAGTGTGTACGTGTCGGGGACGACTTTCCTATTGGCAAAACGAACTATTCCAACAATAGTTATCACAAATTTTTCAACAAACGCTTTCAACAACTCTGCCGGTGCTTTGATTAATAAGAGTGTAGCAGGTATGGATTTTCAACTTGTTGCCAACGCAAGCGGCCTATACGGGTACTATCTAGGTAGCTTCACAGCAGATGCGGAGATTTAAAAATGATTATTGAAAACGCAAAACGACTTGTTGACGGTTCAATTCAAGCGGACTTCGACGGTTTTACTATGTTCGTTCCTGACGACATGGGTAATCGTCATCGTTGGGCGATTGAGGAACAAGGTATTCCGATTGCTCCCCCCCCTTCACCCACGTTCGACGATCTGAAGGCCGCCAAAATAGCCGCGCTGGCGGCCAAACGTTGGGAGATCGAGACGGGCGGCATCTTAGTCGGTGCTTCTCCCATTGCGACTGACCGTGACAGTCAGGGCCTTATCGGTAACGCCTACATGGGAGCCATCCGCCACCCCACTACGATCATCAAATTCAAGGGCCTCGGTGGGTGGGTGACGCTCGATGCCGCGACGATGATCGCAATAGGTGACGCGGTGTTCTTCCACGTCCAAGCATGCTTTTCACGCGAAGAAGAGCTGGCGGCCGAGATTGCGGCGGCTGGTGACGAGGCTGCGCTCGACCTGGTCGACATCAATACAGACTGGCCGGCCAATACCTGAGTCGATCAGCACTCCGGCGCGCTTCCTAAAACCCAAGTTGCCACAGAATGGCGCTCGCCGTGGCAAATTTGACGGCGACAAAAAGCCAGTCGGCCCAGTTCATTTGATACCTCGCTACAGGCCAACCAACCACAATATGGCACTGGCCACGGCGACGAGCGCCACGACGAAAACAGTGTCGTCGATAGTCATCGGCTTGCCGCGGGTAGGGTGGCTTTCTCCATAGGCCAATGGCCCGCGCCTCCTTTGGCGCACACAACCCAAAATCAAAGGATTAGTTCCATGGACAAGACCGTTCCCACCGGAGCGGCGCTTCTGCTCGACTTCATTTATCGAACAGACGCCGGCAAGGCCCCGCCTGAGTGCTACGAGACCATCTTCGGCAATCGCCAGACAGGCCTTGCCAAGCCGATCACCAAGATGACGCTGGGCGAGCTGATCGACGCGCAGAAAACGTGGTCGACGAAGGCGTGGGCCAAGAAGTTCGGCTCCGACAAGGCGTCGTCGGCCGCTGGTGCCCCGCAGTTCATGCGAGCGACGCTGATCGATTTGTCGAAGGAATTGCACCTGTCCGGCGCCCAGGTCTTCAATTCCGACTTCCAGGACCGGCTTGCCTTCCACCTGCTGAAGCGCCGTGGCTACGAAGCCTTCATGGCCGGCAAGATCGATCGCACCGAGTTCGGCAAGCGGCTGGCGCAGGAATGGGCCAGCTTCCCCGTTCTTGCAGCCTGCAAGGGCGCCCATCGCCAGATTAAGCGCGGCGATAGCTACTATCTGGGCGACGGCTTCAACAAGGTTGGCACGAAGCCCGAAACGGTCGAGGCACTGCTTGATCGGGTGAAAGCCGCCGGCAACCATGTCCCAGATCCCGGGCCTGTCGCCGTTCAAAAGCCAATCGTGGTTGAGAAGCCCGTCGTGGCCGACCCGGGCGAACTCGAAACACCAACCACCAAGAGCAAGACCTTCTGGACCTGGCTGCTGACTGCCATCGGTGCGCCGCTGGCGGCTTTCGGCAATCTCGACTGGCGCGTCCAGCTCGCGATTGTCGCCGTCATCGTCGCCTTCGCCATCTACGGCATCAAGCGCCGGAACGATCTGTTCAAGGCGGTGAAGGGGCTCAAGGCGGAGTTCGGCGAATGAGGGCGGCTCTGATCGCCGCAGCCGCCGCCATCGTCATGGGTGGCCTCATCTGGAGCCATAGCGCAGCCTATCGCTATGGCCGCTCAATCGAACAAGCGCGCTTTGCCGCACAGATCACCAAGGAGAATGACGATGCGGGCAACGCAGCTGAGAAATGGCGCGCTGAGTTTCGCCGCTGCACTGGCATTGGCGGGCTGTTCGACTTCGAAG
>NZ_JBFUIP010000269.1:0-5139 GCF_056401815.1 Aminobacter sp. P4_D5
GCTCAAAGCCACGCCGCCCTCGGTGGCAGAGCCTGCTCCCCAAAATGGACTCGAGCCTCTGCAAAGCTAAGCTTACTGTAGATTGCTTGTGCCAACCGGCGTTTGCGGCTGCAGTAATGCCCCTCGCATGAACTATTTCCTGAAAGTTCTTCAGTAGATTCCAGTCAAGGCGATGGCTAAATTTCTTATTGTAGTGAGCACCATTGTCATCCCAATCCTCCATCTACGGCCTCCAGTCGATATAACATTCTTGGACGAACATCAGGTGCACTCAGAACTACGAAACTCGGCGATTTGTTGTTTGCCAGTGCGTTGTTGTCTCTCGTTCCATACGGTATTATGCTTGAATTTCTCCAACTCATTGTCGACTCATTAGAAATTGCGCCGAGCGGATGGTGGGTGCTGTTTGTTGAAATTAGATTGGTGTTCGTAGCACCGGATCGACCTTGAGGCCGACTGAGTGGTATCCACGTCCCGCAACACGGTTGAGTTTGCGATACGCGACAGACGTCGCGCCGAGGGCATCATTGCCATCGGTCGAGACCCGCGTATGTCCACGTTTACCTAATCGATGACTTCCGATCTTGCTCCGTGGTGCCAAAACTTTGCTTCCAGCAGCCAAGCCTGCAGCTATCGACGAACTACGAACATTGGCTGGCATATCAACCGCAACGCGATTGGCCAAGGTCACGCAGTTCCGGTACCTTTAAGCCAAGCTAAGACTTTGTATGCGAGCCCGTCGATACTGCTGCGGGCTCTTGCCCGTCCAGCGGCGGCATGCATGGCTGAAAGCGCTGGGCTGCTGAAAGCCGAGTAGCCAGGCAATCTGAGAAGCTTGCAGGTTTTCTCCGAGATAGCGCACCGCCAGATCGCGCCGTAATTGGTCAAGGATTTCTCCAAAGCTCAACCCTTCAGCTGACAACCTACGGGCAAATGTCCTCTCACTAAGGCCAAGCCGACGTGCGACCGTCGTTGCTTGTGCTTCACCGTGCGGCAGTAGTGGCGCGATGGTGTTCTCGACCAATGTCCGAAACGGGCTGATGTTAGGTGCCCGTGTCGCGATGGCGTCCTCGCAGCTCTTCACCATCAACTCGTTGAGATAAGGGTCATAACCAACCAGAGGCAGCTCCATGACCGCAGCCTCGAAGCAAATCTCATCGACATATGCGTCGAAGCTGACGTCGCAGCCCAGGACCTGCTGCATTCTTCGGCCATCCGAGCGATGGTGAACGAAACTCACCGACTGAGGTACAATCTTGTAGCCGACAAGTTGACGGCAGAGCCGCAACATCCCGACCGCAAGGCACTCCATCAAATGTCGGTCGTCGTGACGAGATACCCCCACATAAGAAAGTCCAATGCGGCAGCCTGATCCTTGAGCTATCCGTACCACCAATGCCTCATCGGCTATCCGCACGTACCGCTCAAGGCGTTTCAGTGCATCACCGAGCCGCTCCGATGATGCAGCTACATAGTAAAGCATCCCGATTTCGCGGAGGTCGAAGTCGGACGCCAGAGTTGGCCCTATCCAGTCATTCCCCAATGCTTGGGAAGCCCGCTCAAGAAAGTCGATCACGGACTTTACCTTGACACGTTGGCGGCCCTCCAGGGCGGCGCGAGACAGGCTTGACCGGGCGAGTAAAGAACCGGCGTCTATGCCGCGACACTCGAGAAGTGCGACCGCCAAGTGAGCCGCTAAGCCAATCGAGGATGGCACCGCAGTTGGTCTCCGACGAATTGTCAGCGCTTCACCGATCACCGGGACGCCGCCGCGCAAACGACCCATGCCGCAATATGAGCCGACTGGCAGCTCAGCGCAAATGTTTGACGTCACGCAGCAAGACCTCTGCCGATCAACGCGGTAACAAGGCCCCGCCGAGACGCATTCTTTTCGGTGTGTCGAAGCACGGCACTGCGACCGAGTTGGGGGGGTCGGCGGTCTGCAGTGCCGGTTCATGCGACGCGCTGTGGTCGGCATCGGATGCCGCTCGGCCACTTGGCATATTGGGTAGAGCTCGACCAGCACACTGTTCGATAGCAAGTCGAAAAGGACGCCGCTAAGCAGAATTCTACGGAGAGGCAGAATGTCGAGTGGAAGACGACAGTCAGCGGTAGCGGCACGACGTTTTTAGTTCCTCGCCGCTGAGTATTGAACATCTCCGAGCTGTGAAGTTAACGCGGCATGGGCCTTCGGCATCTCATTGCTTCACCTCGCGGCTGGGACGAGGGTTGTCCGTCCCCATCTTCTGAACTTGAGCATTCACGGACAAGCCGAAGCGCGTTTCCCATATCAAAGGCGAGCCTGGCCACTCCAAGATGAATGCGCGCCACGGCATGGGCCGCCTCGTGGACGGCCGAACCACGGCGGCAAATAGTGCGATGGCCATTCCTAACGATCAGAATAATTCGTCCCCTACTGGGGCTCCATTCTGAGCGAAGGCAACTCCCACATTAAGTCTCGTCATGACCTCGGAGCCAACAAGGAGCTCTTCCAACGAATATCGAGCCTTCCTTTGAAGAGGACGGGCAATAGGCTCTCCTTTGGAAGTCACCTGCTGACCAGCATGACGCCGATTTGCCTTCCATGTAGACCTCACGAATGCCTCCGAGCTATGCCCCACATAAATGGCATATCCTCTGCCTCTTTGCCATCAGGTGCTTGCCGTGCCTACAGGCTGGCTGCCATAATCGATCAAATGTGATAGTTAAAGAGCACACAGCGACCATAAGGCATCAAATATGACAGCTGCTACAGACTACTCCGTTGCATCAACGACCCAGATCCTGGGGAATCTTGGGCGCAGATTTGCGTCTAATCGACTAGCCAAGAATATGACCCAAGCTCAGTTGGCAGAGGCCGCTGGAATTGGAGAAGCCACTGTCGCGCGGCTTGAGAAAGGCTCTGCCTCTTCGATAGACACAGTAGTTCGCGTGATGCTGGCCTTGGGGCTAAGGTCTCATCTGGAATCGCTCCTCCCCGACCCATCCATTCGCCCGATCGAACGTGTTCGCTTGCAAGGACGGGAGCGGCGCAGGGCTCGACCCAAAAAGATCGCTTCGAACTCGGTGCCGTTTGAGTGGGGCGACGAAGAGGACGGCTAACGCACCTTCAGCTGGTTTGATTGAGGCCTGTTTGTAGGCTTCCATCTGAGTATTGCTCTGCTTGGCCATTAACTATATTCGATCGGCTGTGTTTTTGGATCTTGCCAAATATTCTGGCCGCTGCCATAAGCCGCTTCCCGACGTTCGCTCGGGCAGGACAGGACCTTAAGAATGACTGCGAAAATCATATCGATAACTGTGTGGGACGCCCGCACGACCGCCTAACGGCTTCGGTATGATTCACCGATGCTGAAGCGTCGGTTCTCAGTTCTCCCACCTCAACATCACCAAATATGGCGTTGGCCTTCAACGTGTTGACGTTCAACACGCAGGCCGACCTTGCCATGTCTAGTCGCCTCGTCTGACGCTCCCGCGTCAGCGCATTCCTGTCGTCCAACTCTCGTAGATTTGGGCATTCCAACCCGCCGTCAACAACGGCCAGCCAAAGGAGGCATGAAATGAAAGTATCCGCCATCGCCGCCTCCCGCGGACCCCAAGCACAGCTCCGAATAGCAGTCTGACGCTCGAACTTTCATCCAGATCAAGCGCTGCGGAGATCTCAACCATCTCCGAATTCAGACCACTCGGCCGCCATCGCGCGCCGACAACAGGAGATTTGTGCCATGTCGAACAAAAAACTGCCCCCTCACCTACGCCGCCCCGAAAGCGAATCGAGCCAGCCTCGCCGCAAACACGGTCGACAGATGATGAATGCCAAACTGACCTCTCCCACTGCTCGGGCGGGCCAACTGTGGGTTCCTCCTTCCGAGTCGCTGGCTGCGCGAAAGTTCAGCTTGCGTAGCAGGAGCTCTTTCCGAGGCACGATCGTCAATCCTCGCACCAATCGGGAAATGCACTACGAAAGCACGCTGGAACGCGACGCAATGTACATTCTCATGGCACGTCCCGACGTTGCTGAAATTCGCGATCAACCTCCTGCGATCCCGTACTTCGACAGAGATCTGCGTCGAYGCCATCATTGGTTTGACCTTGAGGTGCGCCTTCATTGCGGCAGGCGCTACGCGTTTGCAATCAAACCGGAGAAGCAGGTTGCTAAAAGTGGCATCCTCGACACCCTTCAACTGATCCGCGAACAGCGTCCAAGGGGCTGCGCTGATGTGGTGGCGCTGCGGACTGAACAGCAGATCACGAGAGCCAGGGCATCAAACGCACGCCTGATCGTTCGCGCGAACGGCTGCCGCGTCGAAACCGACGTGGACCTGATCTGGTCGTTTGCGCAGTCGCTCCAAAGACCAGTCCGGATCGCTGAAATCCTGGCGGCCACCATCCCTGATGCTCTGGGCTTAATGGCCGTGGTCTGCCTGATTGGTGACGGTCTCTTAGTGCCGATCGGAAACGGCCACATCACCCATGAGACGCACGTGCGTCTTCCTGGCGAAGCAGCGAATTGAGGGGATCACGGTATGGCCAACAACAATATTGCCCCACGTATGGCGTTCGGCACCTACGACAAGATCGTCATCGATGGGATTGGCTACGAACCCGTATCCAGTGACCAAGACAGTCACATCTTGCGCAACTACGCCACGGGCGAGCTGACCAGTCCCTTTTCGCATGAAGAGCTGTTCGTGCTCCGCAATGCTGGTCGTATGCAGCGGGTTGCAAACGGATATTACCGTGCGCTGGTTGCTTCCCAACGACGCAAGGAACTCAACCAGGTTCGCATCTCGGATCTCAGCAAGCCACAGCAAGCGAAATTGCTGTGGCGAAAGGAGTATTGTGATCGGTTTCTCCGCCTGGAGGCAGCGCGCAAAGCAAGTCGCTCCGACGAGTCCATTCAAGAAGCGATCAAAGAGATTGCGCCTGCCGTGAACGGCATGGAAATCAACGCCGTTGCGAAATCCAAGCGTTGTGGCACGGAGGTAACCGTGCGCCGACCGCCAAGTCCTACCGCCCTGCGCAAGTGGCTGCGGAAATACGAAGCTTGGGGTTACGATCCGATCGTACTGCGAGATTCCTATGGTCTTAGCGGCAATCGACGTGCGCGCCTTTCGAGTGAAATCTACGACCTTCTGA
>NZ_JBFUIP010000270.1:0-5035 GCF_056401815.1 Aminobacter sp. P4_D5
ATCAAGACGTGCGGCGGCGTGGATCTCGCCGTCAACAATGCCGGCATAGGCGGCGTGCGCAAGGCGACCGCCGACTACCCGCTCGACAGCTGGCACGAGACGATGAACGTCAATCTGAACGGCGTTTTCTACTGCATGAAATACGAGATCGCGGCCATGCAGCAGCGGGGCGGAGGCGCGATCGTCAACATGTCCTCGGTGCTCGGTTCGGTAGGACTGCCGACCGCCGCCGCATACACTGCTGCCAAGCACGGGGTTGTCGGGCTGACCAAGGTCGCCGCGATGGAATATGCGAGAATGGGCATCCGCATAAATGCAGTCGGCCCCGGCTGGATCGACACCCCGCTCCTTTCCGAACAGTTTGAAGGAGAGTCCCGACGCATGCTGGCACTGCAACCAATGGGCAGACGCGGGAAACCGGAGGAAGTATCTGCGCTGGTGTGTTTCTTGTTGTCGGATCAAGCAAGCTTCATCACAGGAAGCTATCATCTGGTGGACGGTGCCTACACCGCGCACTAGGGCGACGAAATCCTGAAATTGGCGACGTGACTTACGTGCCGAATCAAATGTGACTCCCATGCAGATCATCAGAATCACTGTTGCTGTTCTCGCCTGCCTGACCGTGTCTGCCTGTGGCATGGCCAAAGCGGCGCGAGAAACCGGCCAGACGTTCGACAAATACGGTTGTCTGGCGCGGGACTTCAAAGGCCAGCCGCCTTGCGCTCCGGATGATTCCGCAGCGCCTAAACCATGAATGGCCCAGTCATCCTCATTTCAGGCCGCTCCCTTTACGCCGCCCTCTTGAGAACCTACTGCAGGCGCAACCATCGACGCGGCAGCAGAAAGGAAGAACCATGTCGGACATCATCGTCAAAGACAGCAACGGCGCACAGCTCAACGAAGGTGACTCGGTGACCCTGATCAAGGATCTGAAGGTCAAGGGCACCTCCGAGACCATCAAGCGCGGCACGCTGGTCAAGAACATCCGCCTGACCGGCAACCCCGGTGAGGTCGAGTGCAACACCAAGCAGGTCAAGGGCCTGGTGTTGAAGACCGAGTTCCTGAAAAAGGCCTGAGCTACCTCCGCCGAGCCAGCGCCGGGACATCGCCGTCAACCCGGTTTTAAACTCTGAAGTCCAGACTCACAGCATGTCTGGATTCGCCCTTCCCAAATTGAGATGGCTGGTGCTCGGCGCGCTTGCGGCGGGCGGTTGGGCCATGACGCAGGAGTTGCCGAGCAAAGCGCGCCTAGAGGATCGGCCCTCCAGGGCCGCGAGCCGGCCGAAGGCGGAGACCACGCCACGCACGGAAGCGGCAGTCACGCGGCCCAAGGTCAACGTCGCAACGCGCCCGCAAACGGAGGTGGCTCGACCCAAGGTCGACATCGAGCCAAGCAAGCTAGCTGCAAGTTCGAAACCGAAAGCCGACGTCGCGCCCCAGAAAATTGCCATGGCGACTCGTCCCAAGGTGGACAGCACGCCGCGCAAGCCGCCGGAAGTTATCGAAACCGCCTCGATCACGCGCCCACCGACCCCGTTGCCACGCCCGAAGCCAGCTGCCAGGCAAACGTCAACGATGCCCGACACGGACAGCGCCGCCGCCCTCAACGTGCTCTACACTAGCACGTCAGTCTATCTGCGCCGCCGTCCGAACGTTTCCGCTCCTGTCACGTCAAGCCTGAAGCAGGGCGAAAGCGTGCGCGTATTCGCCCGCGACGGCAAATGGACGCTGGTTTCCGCCTCCGGGCGCAAGGGCTGGGTGCATGGCGACATGCTACGGCCCGCTGATCCTGCAGCCCCTCKCCCCAAACAGACGCTTGCGCGACCGGCGAAGTCTGCCACGCCAGACTGACATTGGCGGTTTTTGCTGGCCAAACGCCGCATATCGCTGCGGTTTGGCCTTTGCGGGTTGAATCTGGACGCTTCCGGTGCCAAATCTGCGGCAACGCCTCGCAGCACGTCGCGAGCAACCCCAGACATACTCGGCAGAGGTCAATGGTCAGCTATCTCGACGCCGCCACGGCGCCCCTCAGGAACACAGGCCAGATCCGTCTCTATGGAGAGGAGGCCTTCGAAGGCATGCGCAAGGCCTGCGCGCTCACCTCTCAGTGTCTCGACGAGTTGGTCGATCGCGTCGCACCCGGCGTCACCACCGAGTCCATCGACCGCTTCGTCTTCGAGTTCGGCATGGATCATGGCGCGATGCCGGCCACACTCAACTACCGCGGCTACACCAAGTCGAGCTGCACCTCGATCAACCACGTCGTCTGTCACGGCATTCCCGACAACAAGCCGMTCAAGGACGGCGATGTCGTCAATATCGACGTCACCTATATCCTCGATGGCTGGCACGGCGATTCGAGCCGCATGTACCCGGTCGGCAACATCAAGCGCGCCGCCGAGCGCCTGCTTGAAGTCACCCATGAGTGCCTGATGCGCGGCATTGCCGCAGTGCGCCCTGGCGTACGCACGGGCGCTATCGGCGCTGCCATCCAGACCTATGCAGAAGCCGAGCGCTGTTCGGTGGTGCGCGATTTCTGTGGCCACGGCGTGGGTGCCTTGTTCCACGACGCGCCAAACATCCTGCACTATGGCAACGTCAACGAGGGCGTCGAGATGCGCCAAGGCATGATCTTCACCATCGAGCCGATGATCAATCTCGGCCGCCCGCATGTGAAGGTGCTGTCCGACGGCTGGACCGCCGTGACGCGTGACCGCTCATTGTCGGCCCAATACGAGCACACCGTCGGTGTCACCGCCACAGGCTGCGAGATTTTCACGCTATCCGCCAAAGGGCTCGACCGGCCGGGCTTGTCCGCATAATATCGCCTCGCCGGTGTTCCGGCGGGGGCGATAGCGGTGGCGAACAACGACCACGACGAGCGCGATTTCTTCGGCGAGCTTCCGTTGCCGCCGATCAAACGAGATGCCGCGCCGGAAAAGCCCCACTATCTCGGCCATCGTGACCAGCTGCGCRAGCGGTTTTCGACGAATGGCGGCGACACGCTCGCCGACGACGAGCTGCTCGAACTGCTGCTGTTCCGGCTGATCCCGCGCTCCGACACCAAGCCGGTGGCAAAGGCCCTGCTCGCCCGCTTCGGCACGCTGGCGGAAGTACTCGGCGCCACCACCAACCTGCTTCAGGAGGTCAAGGGCATCGGACCTTCGGTTGCGCTTGACCTCAAGATCATTGCGGCATCGGCCAAGCGTATGGCGCGCGGCGAGATCAGCGGCCGCGAAGTGCTGTCGTCCTGGCCACAGTTGCTCGACTACTGCCGTGCCGCAATGGCCTTTGAGGCACGCGAACACTTCCGCATCCTGTTCCTCGACAAGAAGAACGTGCTGATCGCCGACGAGGTGCAGCAGACGGGAACAGTCGACCACACCCCGGTCTATCCGCGCGAAGTCAGCAAGCGGGCGCTGGAGCTGTCGGCAACCGCGCTTATCCTCGTGCACAATCATCCCTCAGGCGACCCGACGCCGTCGCGCGCCGACATCGACATGACCAAGACGATCATCGACACGGCCAAGCCGCTCGGCATTTCGGTGCACGACCACATCATCATCGGCAAGAAGGGTATTGCCAGCATGAAGGGCCTGCTGCTGATCTAGGCAAATATAGACTTGAAGTGCGCTGAAGGCCCATGCAAACTGCCCAGCATTAAATCGATCCGCAACCTGACATGCGATCAGGCGCAAGATCTCTACCGCTATTGGTGATGAGGGTCTTGCATGTGCGCGAAACGGAATACTCAACCCATCTTTCTGCTGACCACTGTGGCCCCTCGAAAAAGAGAGGGTTCCAGTCCGACTGGTCTTGTCGGTCGACATCTCGCCCGGCAGTTGCTCGATAGTGGCGTATCCGTTCGTGTCCTGGCCGAGCCTGGGCAGCTTGACGGCTGGGCGCAAGGAACCCAAGTCATGTCAGGGTCAATTACGAGTCCGCAGGACGCTGCCCAAGCTTTCGCCGGAGTAGCGAAAGTCTTCTTGGCAGGTGCCGAACCAAATTCCGTGAAAGAAGTAACTAGATTTGCTGCCGCAGCGGGCATCGAGCGGATCGTCGTTCTCTCATCCCATGGCCCCGAGTACGAGCAGGCGTTTCCGGCCGAAACCTGGTTCTGGCTCGCCATAGAGAAGGCGGTGGAGAGTTGCGGCATACCATGGACGCACATCCGCCCATCGGCTGTCATGGGCGCATCCCTTGAAGGGACCTATCCTGCGACGGGCTCGGACTGGATGGACTCGATTCGTCGAGAGGGCGTCATACGCGAGCCACTTGTAGATCGCGCCTATTACCCTTTCATCCATGAAGCGGATCTTGCCGCCGTTGCCGCCGCCGCTTTGCTACAGGACGACTATGTCGGGCAGATCCTTGAAGCCATTGGGCTTCCAATCAGTACGCGATCACGCGTTGCAGCCCTTGAGTAGGCCTTAGGCCGCAGGATCGCGACTGAGGAACTCACGCTGGATCAAGGCCGCAAAGCCTGGCATCAACTCGGTTGGCCAAGCGGGGCGATCAAGGTGACACTCTTTGCACTGGAGGCATACGCCTCTCGGTTGAAGGAGTTGACCGAATGGACCCTGGCGCAGAAGCCCAGCGTCGAGGAAATGATCGGACGGCCGCCACTCAGCTTCGAGCAATGGGCCCGTGAGCATATCGCGGCCCCGGATCGGGCCGTCACAACGGGTGAACAGTGAGAAAGAGGCTTCACCATCCAGAATCAAAAAGGCCGCTGGATCAACCAGCGGCCTTTTCGTTTTCATGCGAGGAACGTCGCCTTATTCGGCGTCGGCTTCCTTGGCCTTCTTCTTGGGAGCGGCCTTCTTCTTGGGCTCTTCGCCCTCTGCATTCTCAGCCTTGTCGGCCTTCTTGGCGGAAGCCTTCTTGGCCGGCTTCTCAGAAGCCTCGTCCTCGTCGTCGGCGAGCAGCTCTTCCTTGCTCACCTTCTTGTCGGTGACGGAAACCAGCGAAAGCAGGTGATCGACGACCTTTTCCTCGAACAGCGGCGCGCGCAGGTTGACCAGCGCCGACGGGT